>CAUABY010000013.1 GCA_958427375.1 uncultured Eubacteriales bacterium | reverse complement strand
CTCTGAGCCGAGCACCGCACGATGAAGGTGGACAAGAACGCCTTTGAGCGGCTTTTGGACTTCACGGAGCTCTTCCCGCACTATTTTGTCGGCAGCAACGCGGACTTGCCCATCGTCGGCGGCTCCATCCTCAGCCACGACCATTTTCAGGGCGGGCATTTCAGCTTCCCGATGGAGCGCGCGCCGATAGAGCGCCGTTTCACCGTAAAGGGTTATGAGGATGTGGAGAGCGGCGTTGCCGCGTGGCCGATGTCGGTCATCCGCCTGACGTCTGATAATCGTGCCAAGCTCACCGGGCTTGCCGAGCGCATTCTCATCAGCTGGCGCGGCTACACGGACGAGAGCGCTTTTATCTTCGCCGAGACGGACGGGGAGAAGCACAGCACCATCACTCCCATCGCGCGCCGCGTGGACGGCAAGTACCAGCTTGACCTTGTGCTGCGCAACAACATCTGCACCGAGGACTGCCCTCTGGGCGTATTCCACCCGCATGCGGAGCTGCACCATATTAAAAAGGAGAACATCGGCCTTATTGAGGTGATGGGGCTTGCCGTGCTGCCGCGCAGGCTGAAAGAGGAGCTCGCGGCGCTGGAGGACTGCCTGATAAGCGGCGGCGATCTCGGCGCGAGCGAGGCCACGGCAAAGCACGCACCCTGGGCGGAGGAGCTCAAGAGCCGCTATACCTTCACCGCCGAGAATGCGGGGGACATCCTGCGACACGAGGTGGGGCAGGTGTTCAAAACGGTTTTGGAGCACGCCGGAGTGTTCAAGCGCGACGCGGCGGGGCAGGCGGCCTTTGACAGGTTCATAGCTCAGCTTTGATTAAACAGCAGCCTTAAGCGGCCCTAATGCAAGCCTAACCGCAGACCTAACGCGGCGCTGAGGAATTCTGTGCGGCCTGTGTCAGCCGCGTGATAAGCAAAAAATTGGGGAACCCCTTGCGGAGTTCCCCAAACTGCTGTGGAGGTATTTTCTCTCATTTTGCGCCGCACGGCGCTGTCAGCGGGGCTTTGCGCCCTTGTATTTTTTTCTTGTGGCGAGGCCGCCGCGTATATGGCGCTCGGCTTTGTTTATATCCAAGAGCCTGCGCGCCTGAGCGTACAGCGCCGGGTCGATGCGCGGCAGACGCTCGGTCAAATCCTTATGTACGGTGGACTTACTGATTCCGAACTGCTTTGCGGCGGCGCGGACGGTGGTCTGGTTATCTACGATGTACGCGGCAAGGTCGCGGACTCTTTCCTCGATATTTGTACGCACATGCACCACTCCCAACAACTGCTCGTACTTGAGTATATGTTGGGCGGCCGCGTGATATGTTGCCGCGCCGCGGGGAAAGCTGAGCCTGTTTGAAATATGAGAAACGGAGGACAATATGGAGAGGAAAATCATAATCAGAAACGAAGAAAAAAGTGACTGGCCAAGGGTGGAGGACATCACAAGGCGGGTCTTTTATAATATATGTGCCGGGCTGTGTGGAGCACTACTTGGTGCATATCATGCGCGGGCATGAGGATTTCATCCCGGAGCTGGATTTTGTCATTGAGCTGAACGGCGAGGTAATCGGCAATATCATGTATACAAAGGCGAAGCTTACGGATGAAAACGGCGCGGTGAAGGACATTTTGACCTTCGGCCCTGTCAGCATCCTGCCTGACTATCAGCGCATGGGCTATTCTTATGTGGAGTAAGGCCTACAGAGCAAGCCAGCCAAAACATAGGGCGACAGCAAAATGCTGCCGCCCTGTTTGTGACTCTGAACTGTCAACATGTATATTATATATGCACTTTATAATTTATTTCAACTTCTCAAAGCCTAAATCCTTTAAAGTTATACCAGAGCCAGAGTCCTCTAAAAGTTTTGATACATAATCTATGATACATTTATAGTATTTATTCAAAAGAGAGGGGCTAAAATCTTCCGGATTGGTACTGTATTCTGCCTTATACGGATATTTATAGTTGTAATGATATGTCTGTGTATCAATGATCGGAGTGGCCGATGATGCCTTCATATCAAGCTGTCCGCTTGCCTGTTCCATACAACTGCACCAAGTATCATCAAAATAATTCTGAAAAGCAAAAGCAGCCTTTTAATCCATACCCTTGTGAACTTGAATTAACAGATAAGAGGGATTGTACTCAATAATGCATGCCCCCTCAAATTGATCTGAAAGAGCAAGGTACAGGCTGTCTCTGTCAGGTTTGTCTATACCCAAGCAAATATCATGGTCTCTAAGTTCGCCTGAATAGTCAATCATGGCAGGATAGTCTACTGTAACCAAAACCTCCAAAGCTCTGTTTTTGGAACCTTTATTCTCTATGTAGTCATAAAGAATATTCCATCTGCATTCGTGTACCATTGAGGGTGCGTTTTCGTATTCGCCTAACTCGATAAAGATAGGCAAAGCATTATCGTAATCTCCGCTGTTGAAATAATCCATAGCTTTGTTGTAGTTGGATTTCTCGCCGCAGCCGGCAAGGAGACGCAGAACGATTTTCACGCTCTCACTGAACGTATACAAAAGCTCTCGCAAACCAACAGGAAGATGATAGAAATGCTTGTTGATTACTGCATAGAAGAAAATAAGTAAAGAGCTGTAGCACACTGTTTAGCTACAGCTCTTTGCTTATAAAGAGGAAGCCACCGGCGATGCTGGTGGTCTTGACTATGATATTACCATATATGACCCTTTGAAAAATATGGCAGCGAATGCGGTGTAAAAGGTATATGTAATAAATCAACACCTTCGGTAAGTCCGAAGGTGTTGATTTCAGCTTGTCAAAAAAGTCTGAAATAGACTTTTTTGACCGCTTCATCCGCCGAGCATTTTGATGGTATCAAAATGCAGCTTCGCCCGAAAGGCCTTGAAAATCAAGGCTTTTCGGCGGCGGTTTATTGTATTTGAGGCGGGCCTTGCCCCCTCAAGCTCCCCTGCTGCTCTGTTTTCTTTACATTGCAGCATAGTTTTTTGACAGTCTCTATTGTTTAGCGCTTTTATAGTTGGGCGCAATGTACAGTGTACTCAGGCCTTTGCTTGATCCACCTTATGGCAGGCGACGAAGTGGCCGGGAGAATGTTCTACCAGAGGCGGCTCATCCTGGGAGCACTGTTCACTGGCATATGGGCAGCGCGCGGCGAAGCGGCAGCCGGGCTTGGGGTTGATGGGGGAGCTGAGCTCGCCTTTCATCATTATGCGCTTGGTGGGCTTGTCTATGTCCGCCACCGGGATAGCCGACAAAAGCGCCTGCGTGTAGGGGTGCAGGGGCTTTTCAAACAGCTCCTTGGTGGATGACTTCTCCACCAGCTGGCCTAAATACATGACGCAGATATCGTTGCTGATATGCCGCACCACGGACAAATCATGGGTGATGAAGAGATAGGAGAGATTGCGCTGCTCCTGTAAATCCTGCATCAGGTTCAGCACCTGTGCCTGTATGGACACGTCAAGCGCGGAGACAGGCTCGTCGCAGACGATGAAGCTGGGCTCCAGAGCCAGGGCCCTGCCTATGCCGATGCGCTGGCGGCGGCCGCCGTCAAGCTCATGCGGGTAGGCGTTGCCGAAGCGCCGGGCGATGCCTACGGTGTCCATTATTTCTGACACCCGTTTGTTCAGAGCCTCGCCCGTGTAGAGCCGGTATATTTTCAAAGGCTCGGAGATAAGCTCCTGAACGGTCATTCGGGGGTTAAGCGAGGAAAAGGGGTCTTGAAAGATTATCTGCATCTCCCGGCGCAGCTGATGCAGCTTGCGGGAGCTGACTTTGGAGATATCCTCGCCCTTGTAAAATATCCTGCCGGAGCTGGGCTCAAGCAGATGGAGGATGACACGGCCCAGAGTGCTCTTGCCGCAGCCGGATTCTCCCACAACGCCGAGAGTTTTGCCCTCGTCCAACTTGAAGGAGACGTTGTCCACGGCATGAAGATATCCGTTTGGAACGGGGAAATATTTTTTCAGGTTCTGTACTTCTATAATGGGCTCACTCATGCCTGACTGCCTCCTTTCTCCGCGCTTTCCTCACCGGCCAGATGGCACTTTACCAAGTGGCCGGGGCGAACCTCATATATGGGCGGGTTTTGCTCAAAGCACTTTTCACAGGCGTGCTTGCAGCGGGGTGCAAAGCTGCACCCGTCGGGCAGGTTTGCCGGGTCGGGCATGGCCCCGTCTATAGTGGCAAGGCGGTGTACATCCTCATTGAGATTGGGGAGGGAGCCGAAGAGGCCTATGGTGTATGGGTGCCTCGTCTCCTTCATTATCTGGCGGATGCTGCCGTACTCCACTATCTCACCGGCGTACATCACCGCCACATGGTCACACATCTGCGCGACAACGCCCATATCATGGGTGATTAGCATCACGGAGGTGCCGCTGCGGTTTTGCAGCTCCGTCATCAGCTCCAGCACCTGCGCCTGTATCGTCACATCCAGGGCGGTGGTCGGCTCGTCGGCAATGATGAGCTCTGGATTGCAGGCCAGCGCCATGGCAATGACAATTCTCTGCTTCATGCCGCCGGAAAACTGATGCGGGTACTCGTGGTAGCGCTCAGGAGGGATGCCCACCATCTGGAGCATTTCACAGGTCTTGGCGTGAACCTCCTTGGCGCCGAAATCATTGTGCAGCCTGATGACCTCGGCTATCTGGTCGCCGACGGTTTCCACAGGGTTGAGAGAGGTCATGGGGTCTTGAAATATCATGGATATCTTGGCGCCGCGTATATGCCGCATGGCCTTTTCGGAGAGCTTGGTGAGATCCTGCCCGTCGAAAACAATGCTGCCGTCCACTATGCGCCCAACGTGCTTGGGCAGCAGGCGCATGATGCTGCGGGCGGTGGTGGTTTTGCCCGCGCCGGTCTCGCCGACAAGCCCGGTGACGCTGCCCTTCTCAATGTCCAGACTGATGCCGTTAACCGCTTTTACACAGCGGTCGCGATATTCATAGTGGATGTGAAGGTCTTTAATCGAAATTATTTTTTCTGCCATATTCTCACCTCACTGCTTCAGCTTGGGGTCAAGAGCGTCGCGCAATCCGTCGCCCAAGAGGTTCAGGGACAAAATAGTAATGGCGATTGCAAGGCCCGGAAACACGCAGAGATAGGGGTAGGAGAGCATGTAGCTACGGGTGCTTGCCAGCATGGTGCCCCATTCGGACTGCGGCGGCTGGATGCCAAGGCCCAGAAAGCCCAGAGCGGCAGTAGATATGATTGCCACGGCGACGCCCAGCGTTGCCTGAACTACCAGAGGCGCGACGATGTTGGGAGCAATGTATTTCAACACCAGACGCAGATGCCCGGCGCCGGTGGCTCTGGCGGCCTCAATGAAATCCTCGCCCTTTGTCATCATAACGGAGGCGCGGGCTATGCGGGCGTAGGTCGGAACCGTGCTTATGCCCACGGCAATCATCAAATTCAAAAGCCCCGTGCCGAGACTTGCCGAGATGCAGATTGCCAGCAGTATGGCGGGTATGGCCAGTAGAATGTCCATAAGGCGCATGAGGATGTTGTCCACTATGCCGCCGCAGTATCCTGAGAAAATGCCGATGATTATGCCGACGAACATGGCCAGGGCCACGGAGACTATGCCCACTGACAGCGAGAGCCGGGCGCCGTATACCACGCGGCTGAAAATATCTCTGCCGAGGTTATCGGTGCCGAAGATGTGGTTTTCGGAGAACGGGGGCAGGTACTGCTCCTGAAGCGACTGCTCCTCATAGCCGTAGGGCGCGATAACATCTGCAAACACGGCCACCAGCACCACGCACAGGAAGATGACGCCGCCGATTATGGCGGCCTTGTTTCTGAGCAGGCGCTTGAAAGCCTCGCCCCATATGCTTGTGCCGTAGGTTTTCTGTTCAAAATCGTAGTCGGGAGTTTTTTTACTCATCTTTTCCGGCCTCCTCTTCTTTTGAGGATTTGCTCTTCTTCCTGCCTGAGCGGTACTGGCTCTTTATCCGCGGGTCGACAAAGGCATAGCTGATGTCCACCATCAGATTCACCAGCCCCAGCATGGCGGCAATAATAATCGCGGTGCCGGTGACAATGGGGTAGTCACGCTGGCTTATCGCGTCCACCATCAGTTTGCCGATTCCGGGGATGGCGAAAACGGTTTCCGCCACAACGGCCCCGCCCAAAAGCATGCCGAAGAGCAGCCCGGCGGAGGTTATAATGGGAATCAGGGAGTTTTTAAGGCCGTGGCGCAGGATGACAACGCTCTCTTTCTGGCCCTTGGCGCGGGCGGTGCTGATGTAGTCCTGCTGGATGACCTCCAGCATGGAGGAGCGGGTCATGCGGGCGATTGAGGCGGCGGAGCTTGCGCCAACGGAGATGGTGGGCAGCACCCAGTATATTGGGCCGTTCCAGCCGGACACGGGGAACCAATTAAGAGTTCTGGAAAAGAAAAGTATCATAATGATGCCAAGCCAGAAGTTAGGCATGGATATGCCAAGCAGGGCAATCACCATCACGAGATTATCCACCACGGAATACTGCTTCACGGCGGAGATAACGCCCGCGGGCACGCCCAGCAGCACCGCGAAGGCTATGCCTAAAATGGCAAGGGTAATGGTGACCGGCAGACGCTGGACTATCATGTCCAGCACGGGGCTGTTGTGGACATAGGATGTGCCCAAATCCCCGTGCAACAGCAGGTTTTTCATGTAGCTGAGATATTGCAGCAGCAGCGGGTCGTTAAGACCCATAGACTCACGCATGGCCTCAACCTGCTCATTGGTGGCGGAATTGCCCAGAATCATCCTGACAGGATCTCCGGGGGCATAGTGCATCAAAGTGAAAATCACAAAGGACACACCCAGCAGCACCGGAATCAACATTCCGATTCGTTTGAGAATATAGCGGTACAAGTTAACACCTCAGATCCTTGAGTTTGTTTGCCGGGAGCCGAAATTTGCGCTCGGCTCTCGTCTTTAATAAAGACGGATAGCGCAGAGAATCTGCTTCCCTGCGCTATCTTCTGCCTGGTATTCAGCTGCGGTAGGCCATTTTCCAGAAGTTCAGCTCGTGGCGGCTGGAGTTGCAGAAAATCTCCATTACCCGCTCCTGCTGCTCTTCGCTGAGCCCCTCGCTGATATCGTCCATAAAAGCGCTTATCTCGTCGCAGGCATCGGCATAGCGCTGTGAGGCATACTCCTCAATCCAAAGCCGGAAGTGGCTTCCCTCAAGGCTGCCTTTCTCCTCGGCGGCCATCTTCACCCTTCTGGCAATATACATATAGCTGAGTATGCAGGGCATAACGGCGGCCAGGGTCTCCTGAGCGGTGCCGTTTTTTGCCACATCCACCATGTACTCGGTGTAAGCCTTGTTCTCAGGAGCCATGGGCATTTCATAGACCTTTTCCTCCTCAAGGCCATAAAACTCCTGAAGATAGCGGATATGCAGCATGGATTCATCGGCTAGAATAATATGCATGCACTGATAGAAACGGCGCATGATGCGGATGTCATCGGAGTTGATGAAGCCATAGGCATAAGTTTTGCTGAAGCCCTTGATGTACAGGGTGTCCTGAATAGTGTAGTTTTTGAATTTTTCCACTGGCAGGCTGCCGTCGGCCATCTCGGTAAGGAAAGGCTCCTTCATTATCTCTTCCCAGATGGGCATTGCGCGCTCTACCATTGCGGCGGTCATTTTCACAGCTTATTCCTCCGTCGTTCGTGCTTTACTCAAAGTAAACGCTGTTGAAGTGATAGAACTTGTTGGCATCGTTTACAAAGCCCTTGACATAGGACTGATAGGCGTTGATGTTCACGTCCTCCCACAGGGGCAGGTCATAGGCCTTGTCGGCGAGGTAGGCCTGAAGCTCAGCGTAAATTGCAAGGCGCTTTTCGTTGTCGGGCTCGTAACGGCCGGCATCCAGCAGTTCGTCAACCTTGGGGTCGTTGACGCGGGAGAGGTTGCCACTGGTGGTCATGGAGGAGTGAAACACGGGGTAGAGGCCGTAGTCGGGGTCACCGGCTACCGCTACCCAGCAGTTGATAGCCATGTCAAAGTTTCCGGAGTAGAGCAGCTCAAGCGCTCCGCCGGAGTCGGTGGATGTGATGCTCACGGTGATGCCTATCTCAGATAGCATGTCCTGAATTATCTCACCGGCAGTGACATAGATGTTGGCGCTGTTGCACAGGAAGTTCAGCTCAAAGCCGCCGTCGGGATAACCGGCCGCCGCCATGTACTCCTTGGCGCGGTCAAGGTCATATTCATACTTCTCTATGTCGTCGCTGTAGCCCCAAACGCCGGAGCACAGATAACCGTAGAGGGGCTGCTTGGTGCCCTCGGAGGCGACCTGAACGATAGCGTTTCTGTCAAGGGCACAGGCTATGGCCTTGCGGATGTTCTCGTCCTTGAGGTACTGATTCTCCTGATTGAGATATACATGGTAGTTATAGAAGTTGCTCATCTTGTCGACAACAAGATTCGGGTTCGCGGAGACGCGGGATACGTCGCTCTCAGGCAAATCGAGAACGATATCCACGCCGCCGGACTCAAGCTCAAGAGTTCTGGTGCTGCCCTCAGGGATTATACGGAAGAGGACGGTGGGGATGTGTGGCTTCTCACCCCAGTAGTTGGGGTTCTCCACGAGGGTGATGTGGTCACCGGTGACCCACTCGGAGAGCATATAGGGGCCGGTGCCGCAGGGAGCGGCATCCACATTGCCGTCATTTGCCTCCGTAACGGACTTGGAAACGATGGCGATGCATTCCTGCGCCAGATGCGCCAGAATGGGGGCATAGGGCTGAAGCGTTTTAAGCTCAACGGTGTACTCGTCTACCACGCTGCAATTTTCATAGTCTATCATGCCGGCCAGCGCGGAGGTGGAGGGTGAGGAGGCGGAGCGCGCCAGAGAATACACCACGTCCTCGGCGGTCATGGGGTCGCCATTGGAGAATTTTATATCCTCACGCAGCTTGAAAACGTAGGTCGTGTCGTCCGTCTGCTCCCAGCTTTCGGCAAGTTCGGGCACGATGCTGCCGTCGGCTTCCTGCTTTACCAGGTTTTCAAAAATGTTTACTTTTATGAGGTTTGTGACCGTACTCTGAATACCGTGGGGGTCTAAGGTGACTACATCGCCGAAATGGGCAATGGTAAGCACATCTTTGTCAGAGACCGATTTGTCACTGTTCGCGGCCGTGCTGCCGGAGCTGCCGCATGCACTCATCATTAACGCAAGAGCCATGACAAGAGCAACGATTATGCGTGCGGATTTCTTCATTGTATAAATTCTCCTTTCTCTATCCGAGAATATGCGAACGCGTTCGCATATTCTTTAGTGCTTTTATACAGCAATGTGTTAACGCTGTCAAGAGGCAAAATATTTGCAGCTTAAGATTTTGTTCGATTAAACAAAACAAGCCTGCAGGAGACCTGCAGGCTTGTGATAAATTCCTCGTTAAACTATTTATATGTATTATATGTACTTATATGCGCACGGCGCCAATATTTTTTTGTGCAGCAGGTAATGGGCCTGCAAATACTGCTCTTCCAGAGCGGCGGTGTCCTCGCCGCGGCGTTTCATGGCGATGGCCGTGTCGAGAAATCCCCGATACATGGCAATAATTCCCTTGTTAAACATTATAAGCTCGTCGTGGTCTATATTCAAAAAACCGTCCTTGAGGCAGATTTCCAGCATGGCCATGTTTCGGCCCTCCACGCCGCCTTCCACGAAGCCCCTGCCAAAGCTGTATTCCATAATGCCCTCCGGGGAGGACTCGAAGAGATTGTAGCTGCCGCGAAAGACGCTGTCCAAGCTGACCTCGGATGAGCTGAAATATATGGTGTAGAACAGCTCCGGCTGGGAAAAGGAGTATGAGGCGAAGAGCCGCTCCACCTGAAAATAGCTGCTGATGCTGTTCAGTGATGAGTAGACAAGCTCTGAAAGCTCCTTGAAATACGGCTCAAGGCAGAGGAGCGAGGCGTAAAGCAGGAGCTCTTCTCTGCCGGAAAAATGCCTGTACAGTCCGGACACTGAGCAGCCGCACTCGTGGGCAACCTGACGGACGCTGAAGTCCGCCGCCCCGTCTCGCTGCAGGACAGTGTAGGCACAGCGGATGATATGTTTTTTGGATTCGGGTCTGAGCCGGTTATCCACGGCGTTACCTCCCGGAAATTACTATTATCTAAAGACTAACATTTTTTCTCCCTCAGGTCAAGAATTCAATTGCGTATTCCTTCCCGCGCCATGTTGATGCGAAAACGCGGCAGGGTGTGCAGATGGGGTAAAAGATTATTTTTAAAATAATCCTTCCTTTTTTAGCTGTCCGGAAAGGAAAAAGCGGTATCCATGCATGGGCGAATTTGCTGTTGCAATAAGTCTGTGGGTAGTGATATAATAAATCAAATTGACAGGAGAATTAAAGAAAAAGCGTGTGAGCTGTCAGTCAAAGATTTATTGAGGCACTCAGAGGCAACAGAAAAGTTAAGTGTCAGCCTGGAAACGCAACCCCGCACCGGATAGCAGGCAGAAACAGGAGGCGTTCTTTGAAAAAAGGAAGAAAATGGATTTGGATCATCAATCATTATGCCTCCCATCTGGAAAACAGGCATCTGGAATTGGCAAATGTGTTTGCAAAAAACGGGTATCATGTTGCGGTAATCACCTCGTCTTTCCACCATGGAAAAAGAGAGTACCTGTATGATGAACCGGTTCATATTGTGGATAGAGCGGAAAACGTACGCTATGTTTATCTGCACTCCGCGCCCGCTTATACCACAAATGGGGTAAAGCGGGTTCTGAATATGCTGGATTTCTGCCGCTGCTTCAAGCAGGAGGAGAGAAGAATCTCCGAAGAAACCGGAACCCCGCGCTTTGTGATTGCATCCTCTGCACACCCGTTTGCGTGGGAGATAGGCTATCACTGCGCGAAGAAATTTAAGGCGAAGTTTATTGCCGAGTTCCGGGATATCTGGCCCAGATCCTTGGTAGAGGTGCAGGGGCTCAGTCCCAGACATCCGCTGGTGCAGATGTTTGGTGCTATAGAAAAGCGCGCGTATCGCCGGGCTGACGCGGTGGTTTCCACAATGCCTTTTGCATGGAAGCATGTTTGTCAGGTTTCCGGTGTGCCCCAGAAAAAAGTTTTCTGGATGCCCAACGGCATCAATACAGAAGAGATTGACCGGTGGACAGCGGAAGATATCCAATTGCCGGAGGAACTTCAAGCATATCTGGAGGCCAACTGGTGCTGTGTCTACGAGGGAAGCATCGCAAAGTGCGAGTATGTGGATTTCCTTGTGGAGACATTCCGGTATGTTAAGGAGCCGCGAATCCACCTTGCCATTATTGGGGACGGCGGAGAGAAGGAGAACCTGCGCTCCCTTGTTGAGGCGTATGGCATGGAGAATGTCCGTTTGTTCCCGGAAATTAGTAAAAAACAGGTGTGCGGCGCGCTGGACAAAGCGCACTGCTGTGTCGCCACCATCCATGATATTCCTATTTACCAATATGGAATCAGCATGAATAAGCTGAGCGATTACCTGTATTCCGGCAAGCCTACGGTTTTTGCCTGCGGTGTGGATAACGTTGTGCGGGAAGCGGGGCACTTTGCCCTGCCTTACTGCAGCCCCCAGCAGATGGCGGAGACCATTGAGGCGGTATACCGGCTTCCGTCGGCTTCCCTTGCGGAACTGGCGGACAAGGGTCGCCGACTGATTCGAGAAGAATATGACTACAACGTGATTGGCAAACGCTACATGAAAATGTTAGAGGGACTGTAAAGGCCACAAGGCAGAATTGAGAACCTAAATATGAAAATAATTATTTCCCATGATGTGGACCACCTTTTTGGCAAAGACCATTGGTTTCGTGACTTGATTTATCCCAAGCTGTGGGTCAAATCTTTCCTGAAAGCTCTGAGCGGCAAAATCTCATGGAAACAGTGCTGGCTGCGCTGTGTGTCGTGCTTCCAACGGGAGAGGCATTGCATGGATGCTGTCATGGAATTTGACCGGCAGCATGGGGTTCCATCAACATTCTTCTTTGGGATGAATCAGGGCTTGGGGATGTCTTACTATCCCAATGAGGCAAAACCGATAATTGCTCATGTCCACGATATGGGTTTTGATGTAGGCGTTCACGGAATTGCCTATGACGATGGAGAGACAATTAAAAATGAGTACAATACCTTTGTAGAGACGGCGGGGTTTGAACCCTGTGGAATCAGGATGCACTATGTGCGCTTTGATAAAAACACCTTTGTGAGAGAGGCCGCAGCGGGATATCGGTTCGACTCTACAGAGTTTGACAAAAAACAGGGTGGAACCATGAAAGCCCCTTATAAAGTGGGTGAGATGTGGGAGTTCCCACTGACGATTATGGATGGGTATTTACCGCAATCCTTTCAGGCGGCAAAGGCGGAAACCTTGGCGCGACTGAAACAGTGTGAGGAGCTTGGACTACAGTATGTGACAATCCTCTTCCATGAATACCAGTTTACCGATGCCTATGAGGATATAAAGGCCTGGTACCAGTGGCTGATTCAGTATGTTGAGCAAAAGGAGGAGTACAGCTTCGTTTCATTTAATGAAGCGATAGAGGAATTGGAGGGCAACGGATGACAAACGGCCTTGTGACCCCATATGCCAACAGCGTTTTTGAGCAGCCTTGGTGGCTGGATATCGTAGCAGAAGGCAAATGGAGAGAAGCTATAGTAAAGGACGGGGATAAAGTCCTGGCTCGCCTCCCTTATGTCTATGACCGGGGGATAATTAAGAACCCCGTGTATACCCAAACCTTGGGCGTGTGGTTAGCCCCGGAATTGAAAGCATTTGAAAGAGGCAACAGCCAGTTATACCGACAGAAAGAGGTGTTGACCCAGCTGCTGGCTCAGCTTCCCAAAGCCAGGGAAATTTGTATCACGCTGGATCACTCCAACAGCTATGTTCTGCCCTACCGTTGGCAGGGATTCCACCTGGAGCCGTCTTTCTCTTACCGGCTCAGGGATTTGAGAGATATGGGCGGGCACCGTGCCCGGCTGGGAAAAACCGTGAACAAGAATCTCAGGTCAGCGGAAAAGAAGCTGACAGTGGAGTCCGGTGTCACTGGGATTGAGACTTTGCTGGAACTCCAGCGCCTTACCTACGATAGACAAAACAGAAAGCCTCCTGTGGAGGATTCCCTTACCTCCAGACTTATGGAGCGTGCTATGGAATTGGACTCTGGCAAACTTTTTATAGCCCGTGACCAGGAGGGCAGAGCCCATGGCGCGGCCTTTTTTGTCTATGATGAAAAATGCTGCTTCTATCTGCTCAGCGGGCAGAATCCCAGTTTCAAAAGTGACGGCTCCCAGAATTTACTGCTGATGAAGGGTATAGAATTTGCGTCCACGGTCTCTATGGACTTTGACTTTGAAGGTTCCATGATAGAGGGAATAGAGAACTTCTTCCGTCAATTTGGCGGGGAACAGGTGATTAACTACCGTGTCTCTCGCCGGAGTCTGGCGGGAGAGCTGGCACAGGCGATGAAGCCACGGGTAAAGAAACTTATAGGATATAAAAATTAAGAGAGGTTCCAGCCTCTAAGACGGAGAAGCCGATGAAGAAGATTTGCCATATAACCAGCGCCCATGAGAGCAATGACGACCGCATTTTCCAAAAAGAATGTGTTTCTCTGGCCAGAGCCGGATATGACACCTATTTGGTGGCCAAAGGGGAGAGCCGGGAGGAAAAAGGCGTTCATGTTGTCGGCTTGGGCGCGGCGCCTTCCGGCAGGTTCAAGCGCATGACCTCCTTTGCCGATAAGGTGTACAGGAAGGCACTGGAAATCAATGCGGATATATACCATCTCCATGACCCGGAACTTCTACCGTACATTTTCAGGTTAAAGCGTCAGGGCAAGGCAGTCATATTTGACAGCCATGAAAATTATCCCACCCAGATTTTAAATAAGAAATCGCTTCCAAGCTTTCTTCTGCGGTCTATTTCTGCATGGTACTGTAGTTTAGAAACCAGAGCAGTGGCTGCGGCAGATGCGGTTATTGTCCCATGCACTTTCGATGGGACGGATATCTTCCATAATCGTGCAAAAAGAAGCGCGCTCATTGCAAACTATCCTGTACTTTCAGACTTTTATGAGGCTTATCAGCCTCAGCATAAGAAAGACTATGATATTTGCTATGTCGGGGGCTTGAGTTACGAACGGGGAATTTTTCATCTGGTGAAAGCCGCCGGCAAGGCTGGGGCTAAGCTGGCTCTGGCCGGGCGTTTTTCCAGTTCAGATTTTGAAGCCCGCATCCGCGACATAGAAGAATTTTCTAAGCTTACTTATCTTGGCAGCCTCCCGCCCGAAGAAGTGGTGGAGCTTGTTCAATCCAGCAGGATTGGCGCTAACAGCTTGCTGGACAGAGGCCAGTATCATCATATGGATACCTTTGGCGTCAAGGTTTACGAATATATGTCTGTGGGTGTCCCTGTGCTCACTTTTGACAGCGCTTATGCCAGGACAATGATTGAGAAATATGGCTTTGGGCTTTGCGTCGACCCAGAGAACCCTCAACAAATGGCTGAGGCCATTGACTATTTGCTGAAAAATCCAGAAGAAGCCAGACGAATGGGGATGAACGGACGAAAAGCCGTGGAGCAGGAATTCAACTGGAGCACTCAGGAGGAGAAGCTGCTGGCTTTGTATAAGGAGCTGGAGTAAAGGAGGATCATCGTGCATATCCTTGTTTTGTCGAATAATATTCCCAGCGAAAATATCATAGGGGGAATATTTGCTTTTGACCAGGCAAAGGCATTGGCAAGGTATGGCCACAAAGTCACCTTTGCTGTTGTGGATTTGCGCTCCATACGGCGCAAAAGAAAATTGGGGCTCCAACATTACAATAAAGAAGGAATTGAGGTTTTCTCAATTGCTGTACCGGTGGGAGCTGTCCCACCGGCATTGATGGATGCGATTGGGAAATGGGCCCTGCGCAGACTCTATAAAATAATCGAGGCGGAGGCCGGAAGGCCGGATGTGGTGCATGCGCATTTTCTTAACATGGGTGTAATTGCCGCAGATTTGTGCGGGAGAGAGCGCCTGCCTTTGGTTATAACAGAACACTCGTCCAGCGTTAATGTTGAAAACCTGCCGGAAACGATGGCCAAACGGGCAAAATATGCTTACACTTCGGCTGAAAAAGTGCTTGCAGTCAGCAGCGCGCTGGCAAAGAAAATAAAAAAGCACACCGGGGTTGAGCCAGTGGTGCTCCCTAATATTTTGAATATGCCCGCGATGGCGGATGTATGCGAAAGGGAAAAAGCCAGTGGCTTTCACTTCATCTCCGCGGGGAGCCTTGTTGAGGGTAAAGGTTTTGACGTGCTGATTAGGGCTTTTGAAGCTGTTGCCAAAGCCAGACCGGACGTCACGCTTCTCATTATGGGCGGTGGGCCGGAGGAAAAAAGACTGAAAGCTCAGGTAAAAGAACGGGGCCTTAGCGATAAAATCGGCTTTTTTGGCCCATATCAGCGTCAGGACTTTGCCAGGGAACTGATGAAGGCGGACGCCTTTGTTTTGGCTACAAGGCTGGAAACTTTCGGCGTTGTCTTTATTGAGGCACTGTCTTTTGGCGTCCCTGTTATTGCCACCCGCTGTGGTGGGCCGGAAGATTTCGTGGATGCATCCAACGGCCTTCTGGTGGATGTCGGCGATATACAGAGGCTGGCACAAGCGATGGTAGACATGGCTGAAAATATCGGTCGGTATAACAAGACACAAATTGCAGTATCAACCAGGAGCCGGTTTTCGCCGGAGAAAATTGCGCAGCAGCTGACGGAAGTTTATAAGGAGATATGCAGAGAGGCAGTATGAAGAACGTAATTTTTGTCTCGACTTTGCCATTGTGGTCCCTGGGAAAAGGACAGGGCGGGCCGGCCTTTACGCAGACAGTAAAAAAGTATATCGATGAAGGCTGGAACGTATACCTTGTCTCTGACGAACCTGCCAATAACGGCTATCCGGCTTTAGATGAGTCCCACAATATCTGCCTAAAACCCAGCGTTTTCAAACAATACGATCATATCCGAAAGTTGGGATTATTGTTTCGATGGCTGGATCATAAAGTCATGACCCGCCGGTTCGTAAAAACAATTAAAAAGATTCTGGCTGCTGGCAGCGCGGAAACCGTATTATATGCCTATGAGATTTTTGGCGTAGAATCTTGCCGCAGACTGGCGGAAAAATATAACATCCCCTTTGTGACCAGATTTCAGGGCACTTGCTACATTACACCGTTAGCTGATACTTTAATAAATCGTATTCGTCGCTATCCAAACTTTCAGGCACTCTCACAGCAGTCGAATTTGGTGATTATGACCAATGACGGAACCTGCGGTAAGCAACTGCTAGAAAGACTTCACAATCCTACACCGATTCTGTTCCTACGAAATGGGCTTGAACTGATGGAACTTGATCTGAAAGAGTTGAAGAAAAATTTTGATAAGGAAGCTTTTCGCAAACAGCTTGGGGTGGAGCAGAACGAAACAATGTTTGTTTCTGTCAGCAGATTGGGCGGCATGAAGCGGGTAGAACGCATTGTAGATGGATTTGCTGATTTTTGCCAACATTCCGCAACAGGAAAGCTTGTAATCGTTGGCGATGGGGAAACGCCCCAGCCGCGTGAAGAACTGATGAAACGGGCAAAATCTTTGGGTATATTTGAACGGGTAATTTTTGTGGGCGCGGTTCCTCATAGCCAAGTCTATTATTATATGATGGCTGCAGATATTTTTGTATCCCTCTATGATTATTCCAATGTGGGCAATCCACTTCTTGAAGCTATGACACTGGGCAAATGTATTATTACGTTGGACGTGGGGGATACCAAAAGCCTGATACATGACCGGAAAAATGGCATTCTACTGACTATGGATACGCTGCCCGTATTGGGAACGGTTATGCACGAGTTATCGGAGAATGCTGCTCTGCGCAATCAACTTGGCGATGCTGCTGCACAATATGCACAGGAGAATTTTTGTTCTTGGGAAGAGCGAATGAATGTGGAGTTTAAAGCGGTTTCTGATTTGGCGCGGGAGTGAAACAAATGTTGTGGGAGGATACAAAGATGAATAGAAAGGGAAAAACCGCACTGTTTATTGCTTATAATGATCCTCAACAGGTAAACAGCGGTTCTGGATTGCGCCCGGCGAAAATGCTTGAGGCGTTTAAAGATACTGGTTGTGAAGTCATCGTTCTGCATAAGAAACAAACAGATAAGGGAAGGCCTCAGGCCATTGCTGATACGGTAGGTGAGATAAAAAAACACAGACCTGATTTTTGCTATATTGAATCTTCTACCTACCCCATTATGAGACATGCGGACAGAAAACTAATCAGAACCATCCATAAGATGGGGATACCAACGGCGTACTTCTACAGGGACTTTTACAGACAGTTTCCAGAACAATTTCCGCGCAGAAAAGATTTTTTCGGCAGAATAAAAGACCTTGGAATTGACTTTATGCAATTTCTTACAGACAGAATACTGCGATACTGTGACATTATTTATGTCCCTTCGGAGGAGTGCAAGCGGTATGTTTCACACCGAAATATTAAAACGTTGCCTCCCGCGGGGGAGGACTGCTTCCCTGAGGGAAAAGAGCTGAACCATAATATTATTTATGTTGGAGGGATGTCCTTACCCTACAATGGAGACTTGATTTTTGCAACTGCCCACGAGCTTTATGAACGGGACAACCGATATAAAATGATTTTGGTCAGCAGAGCCGATGAGTTGGAGGACTGTTCTTCTCCGTATAAAGATGGCCCGTGGGTGGAGCTTCATCATGCTTCTGGCAAAGAGCTGGAACCGCTCTACAATTCCTCTTCCATAGCAATTAGTGCTCTAAGAAAAGAGTATCCCTACAGCGACCTTTGCGTACCTGTCAAAATCTTCGAATATCTTGGACACGGATTACCACAGGTTGCGGTCAACGTAAAATCTGTTAAAAATATACTGGAAACGGAGCAAATCGGCTGCGCAGTTGAAGAAACACCGGCAGCAATGGCGGATGCGATTGAGGATATACTCAGTGATTCCTGCAAATACAGAGAAATCACGGAGCATCTACAC
>CAUABY010000012.1 GCA_958427375.1 uncultured Eubacteriales bacterium | reverse complement strand
AGCGCCTGAAAGCCGCCGAAGTACAAGCCGACCAGCAGCAGCTGCTTTTTCTCCAAGCGCTGCACGCTCAGCCCCTTGCACACGGACACGGCAAACGCGTCCATGCTCAGCCCGACCGCTATTAGCAACAGCTCAGCAAAACCCATTGTTCTCTCTCCTATACGCCTGACAGTGTTTGTTATCATACCACATACGCGCCGCGTTTGTCTATGAACAAGCTCGAAACTCGCACAGATTTTATAATTTATTAAAATGCTGGTAACACAGCGCATAAAGAGAGTGCATGACAGGCCATGCACTCTCTTTGTTGCATTATTTAATTTGCAGCTTCATTAGAACAGGCCGCTGATGACACCGTTTTCATCTACATCAATGCGCTCTGCCGCCGGAGACTTGGGGAGGCCGGGCATGGTCATGATATCGCCGGTGAGCGCGACGATGAAATTCGCGCCCGCGGATACCTTGACGTTCTTGATGGTGACGGTGAAGCCCTCCGGCGCGCCGAGCTTTGTGGGGTCATCGGAGAAGCTGTACTGGGTCTTTGCGATGCAGACGGGCAGCTTGTCAAAGCCAAGCGCGGTGAGTTCTGCAATCTGCTTTTTCGCCGCGGGCAGGACAGAGATACCCTCGCCGCCGTAGATGCGGCGGACAACCGCGGTGAGCTTATCCTCGATGGAGCTGTCCAGCTCATAGCTGAAGCTGAAGTCGCCCTTCTCCTCCTCGCAGAGGCGCACGACCTCTTTTGCAAGCTCAGTGCCGCCATTGCCGCCCTCAGCCCAGACATTGGACAGCACCACGTTCACGCCAAGCTCCTTGCACTTTTCGATTATAAAGGCAACCTCGTTATCGGTATCGGTGGGGAATTTATTGACCGCCACCACGCAGGGGAGCTTATAGACGTTCTTGATATTTGACACATGGCGCAGAAGATTGGGAATGCCCTTTTCAAGCGCGGTCAAATCCTCATGGTCGAGCGCGGTTTTGAGCAGTCCGCCGTGCATCTTGAGCGCGCGGATAGTGGCCACGACGACGACCGCGGAGGGCACAAGCCCCGCGGCGCGGCACTTGATGTCCAAAAATTTTTCCGCGCCCAGATCCGCGCCGAAACCGGCCTCGGTGATGGCGTATTCGCCGGAGCGCAAAGCCATCTTGGTGGCAAGGACACTGTTGCAGCCGTGGGCGATATTCGCAAAGGGGCCGCCGTGGACAAAGGCGGGAGTGCCCTCAAGGGTCTGCACCAGATTGGGCTTTATAGCCTCTTTCAGCAGGGCGGTCATAGCGCCCGCGGCCTGAAGCTGGCCGCAGGTGACGGGCTGCCCGTCGCGGTTATAGGCCACGACGATGCGGGAAAGGCGCTCCTTAAGGTCAGTGATGGAGCTTGCAAGGCAGAGGATGGCCATAATCTCGCTTGCGACGGTTATATCAAATCCGTCCTCGCGCGGCACACCGTTTGCGCGTCCGCCCATGCCGTCCACAATGAAGCGAAGCTGACGGTCGTTCATGTCAAGGCAGCGCTTCCAAGTGACGCGGCGCACGTCGATATCCAAGGCGTTGCCCTGCTGGATGTGGTTATCGAGTAAAGCGGCCAGGAGATTATTTGCCGCGCCTATGGCGTGGATATCCCCAGTGAAGTGGAGATTAATGTCCTCCATCGGCACAACCTGAGCATAACCGCCGCCGCAGGCGCCGCCCTTGATGCCGAACACGGGGCCGAGAGAGGGCTCACGCATGGCGACAACAGCCTCCTTGCCTATGCGGCGCAGGCCGTCCGCAAGGCCGATGGTCGTGGTGGTCTTACCCTCACCGGCGGGGGTGGGTGTGATGGCGGTGACAAGCACCAGCCTGCCTTCGGGGCGCTGGCTCTCCCGGAGCATGGCGAGGTCAACCTTGGCCTTGTACCGGCCATACTGCTCAAGATAGTTCTCGCTGATATGTGCCTTCTCGGCAATTTCGCTGATGGGGCGCATTACACAGTTTTGCGCAATTTCAATGTCGCTTAGCCAAGCCATATCTCTAATCTCCTTAAATTATTTAAAATACTCCACCGCGGCTGTAAACATCTCCATGTCATATACGCCGGGCACATTTTTGTACAGGCCGCTGCCGATACGCTCGGCATGACCCATTTTGCCGAATACGCGGCCATCGGGTGAGCAGATACCTTCCACAGAGAAAGCTGAGCCGTTGGGGTTGAAGTGTACATCGCCGGTGGCCTTGCCGTCCAAGTCAACATACTGTGTGGCTATCTGGCCGTTTGCGGCGAGGCGGCGGATGAGCTTTTCGTCTGCAAGGAAGCGCCCTTCGCCGTGGGAGATGGGTACGGAGTAGATTTCGCCCACCTGTGTTTTGCTCAGCCACGGGGACTTGTTGGAGGCCACGCGCACGCGCACGATGCGCGACTGGTGGCGGGCAATGGTGTTGAAGGTCAGGGTGGGGCAGTTAGCGTCAGTGTCAATAATCTTGCCGTACGGCACAAGGCCGAGCTTTATGAGCGCCTGAAAACCGTTGCATACACCGCAGATGAGACCCCCACGCTGCTCCAAAAGCTCAGTTACGCCCTCGCGCACGGCGGCAGAGCGGAAGAAAGCCGTGATGAACTTGCCGGAACCGTCCGGCTCATCGCCGCCGGAGAAGCCGCCGGGAATGAAAATCATCTGTGACTGGAAAAGGGACTTCGCAAATTTCTCCACACTGCGGGAAATGCCGTCGGAGGAGAGGTTGTTGATAACCAGGATTTCCGGCTCCGCCCCGGCGTCACGCATGGCCTTGGCTGTGTCATACTCACAGTTTGTGCCGGGGAAAACGGGGATAAGCACACGCGGGCGGGCAGCCTTGACAGCGGGCGCGGCGGGGCCGGGGCCGCCATAGCTGAACAGCTCCTGCGTGCCCTTGTCATCGGGAATATTGCAGGGATAGACCGGCTCAAGCTTGGCCTCGTAGATATGCAGCAGCTCAGCAAGCGGAAGGTGCTGGGCGCCGAAGCGTATCTCCTGCTCCCCGATGACTGTGCCTATAGTCCTGCCGCAGTCAATGTCCTCCGTGAGCTCAAGGAGGAACGCGCCATAGCGATAGCCGAAGATATCCCCAAGACTCAGCTTCGCGTCATAGGCAAAGCCAAGGGCGTTGCCAAAGCACATCTTCATAACGGCCTCCGCTACACCGCCGTAACCTGGGGTATAGGCGCTGACGGCCCGGCCGCTGGACAACAGCTCATGCACCGTGTCAAAGACTTTCAACAGAGAGTCGGCGACAGGCAGCCCCTCCGCATCCAACTCCGGGACAAGAAGGACAAGCTTGTTTCCTGCGGCTTTAAAGTGGTTTGGCACGATGTCGGCGGTCTTTGCGGTGGTGACGGCGAAGGAAACGAGCGTGGGCGGCACGTCCATGCCCTCAAAGGAGCCGCTCATGGAGTCTTTGCCGCCGATAGCGCCAATTCCCAGCGCCATCTGCGCCTTGAACGCGCCGAGCAGTGCGGCCAGGGGCTTGCCCCAGCGCTCAGGCTCGCGGCGCAGGCGCTCAAAGTACTCCTGAAAACTCAGGTACACGTCCTCAAATTTCGCGCCGGTGGCAATAAGCTTGCTGACAGACTCGACCACGGCAAGATACGCCCCGTGATAGGGGCTTTTTTCCAAAATATAGGGGTTGCAGCCCCAAGCCATCAGGGAGCAGTCATCGGTATGCTTTTGCTCGACGGAGATTTTCTGCACCATAGCCTGGATGGGGGTCTGCTGATATTTGCCGCCAAAGGGCATGAGCACCGTGCCGGAACCGATAGTGGAGTCAAAGCGTTCGGAGAGGCCGCGCTTGGAGCAGACGTTAAGATCGCCTGCCAGTGCCTTATACCCGGCGGCGAAGTCCGTGGGTATGGCCTTGGCAAAAGGCTGTGCCTTTTCCACATGGGCCTCAATATGCTTTTCTGCGCCGTTTGAATTGAGAAATTCACGGCTGATATCAACGATGGTTTTGCCGTTCCAGCGCATTTTAAGGCGCGGCTCAGCGGTGACGCGGGCGAGGATGCTGGCCTCAAGATTCTCCTCCTCGGCCAGTGCCATGAAAGCGGGGGCGTCCTTGGCCTCGACCACGACGGCCATACGCTCCTGGGACTCGCTTATTGCAAGCTCGGTGCCGTCCAGACCTTCGTACTTTCTGGGCACGGCGTTGAGGTCAATGTCCAGCCCATCGGCAAGCTCGCCCACGGCGACGGACACGCCGCCCGCGCCAAAGTCGTTGCAGCGCTTAATCATGCGGCAGGCCGTGCTGTTGCGGAAGAGGCGCTGGAGCTTGCGCTCCTCAGGGGCGTTGCCCTTTTGAACCTCCGCCCCGCAGCTCTCAAGAGACTGCACGGTGTGGGACTTCGATGAGCCTGTTGCGCCGCCGCAGCCGTCGCGCCCTGTGCGGCCGCCGAGCAGGATGACCACATCCCCGTCCTCAGGGCATTCGCGGCGCACATTCTCAGCGGGAGCGGCTGCTATCACAGCGCCAATCTCCATGCGTTTCGCGGCATAGCCGGGGTGATAAAGCTCGTCGACAATGCCAGTGGCAAGGCCAATCTGGTTGCCGTATGACGAGTAGCCCGCGGCGGCGGTGGTGACTATCTTGCGCTGTGGCAGCTTGCCGGGCAGGGTCTCGCTGACAGGAGTGAGCGGGTCTGCCGCGCCGGTCAGGCGCATTGCGCCGTAAACATAGGAGCGGCCGGACAGCGGGTCGCGGATGGCGCCGCCGATGCAGGTGGCCGCGCCGCCGAAAGGCTCAATCTCCGTGGGGTGGTTGTGCGTTTCATTTTTAAATAGCAGCAGCCATGGCTCTTTCCTGCCGTCAACCTCCACCTCTATCTTCACGGTGCAGGCGTTTATCTCCTCAGACTCGTCAAGCTTATTCAGTCTGCCGTCCTTTTTCAGGCGGCGCACGGCGATAGTAGCCAAGTCCATGAGATTGATGGGCTTTGTGCGACCTATGGATTTGCGGGTCTCAAGATAGTCCTCATACGCGCGCTGTATGCTCTCATCCTCAAAGCTGACCTTGTCGATGGTGGTGGTAAAAGTCGTGTGGCGGCAGTGGTCAGACCAGTAGGTGTCTATCATGCGGATTTCGGTGATGGTCGGCTCGCGGCCTTCACAGCGGAAATACTGCTGACAGAAGGCGATGTCGTCAATATCCATGGCAAGGCCATAGCGGGCTATGAGCTCGTTAAGCTCATCCCGGCTGAGGCCGCAAAAGCCGCTCACTGTCTCAACCGTGGTGGGTATGTCGTAATTTATTTTGAGTGTCTGCGGTTTTTCAAGCGAGGCCTCGCGCGCCTCGACTGGGTTGATGACATATTTCTTGATTTCGGCAAACTGCTCCTCACTCAACGCGCCATAGAGCAGATACACCTTCGCCGTGCGCACCTCCGGCCGCTGGGACTGGGAGATTATCTGGATGCACTGGGCGGCGGAATCCGCGCGCTGGTCAAACTGGCCGGGCAGATACTCCACGGCAAAAACCTTTGCCCCCGCGCAGTCAAGCTCAGCCGACACCACGTCCAGCTGCAGCTCGGAGAGCACGGTTTTGACGGCATAGTCAAAAAGCTCCGGCTCAATATTTTCAAGGTCATAACGGTTTATAATGCGCAGATCATCAAGCGCATCAATGCGCAGAAGGCTTCGGATATCTTCCTTAAGGTTGTTGGCCTCGTGCGCCAGTTCCTTTTTCTTTTCAACAAATACGCGGTATACCATCAGTCCACCTCCTTGAATGCTTTCATTGCCCGCGCGCCGATATCGCGGCGGCAGTAGGCGTTTTCAAAATGCACCTTACCCGCGAGCTCATACGCGCTGTCTATAGCCTGCGGCAGGCTGTCGGCCACGGCGGTAAGGCCGATGACGCGGCCGCCGCTGGTGACGAGCCTGCCGTCAACAAGCTTCGCACCGGCAACATACGCGTGGGGCAGGGCTTCAGGCGCGATATCAAGCTCAAAGCCGGACTCGTACTTCTGCGGATAGCCGTCGGACGCCAGGATTACACAGCAGGCGGACTTATCGGAGAAGCGAACCTCGGTCCGGGCAAGGGTGCCGTTCGTTGTGGCCTGCATAACGGTCAAAAGGTCGCTTTCAAGCAGAGGGAGCACCACCTGTGTCTCCGGGTCGCCGAAGCGGCAGTTATACTCAATGACCTTCGGTCCCTTGGGGGTGAGCATGAGGCCAAAATACAGACAGCCCTTGAAAGGCCGGCCCTCGGCCTTCATGGCGCGGATGGTGGGCAGGAAGATTTCCTCCATGCACCGCGCGGCGACAGCCTCGGTATAATAGGGGTTCGGCGCGACGGTGCCCATGCCGCCGGTATTGAGCCCCTCGTCGTTGTCGCGTGCGCGCTTATGGTCCATGGACGACACCATGGGAACAACGGTCTCCCCGTCTGTAAAGGACAGAACCGATACCTCAGGGCCGGTGAGAAACTCCTCAATCACAACGCGGCTGCCGCTCTTGCCGAACTTGCCGTCCTCCATCATGGAGACGAGCGCCTCGCGCGCCTCCTCGCGGGTCTGGGCGATGATGACGCCCTTGCCGAGCGCGAGCCCGTCCGCCTTGACGACTATCGGCATCGGCGCGCTGGCCACATAGTCCAGCGCGGGCTGAAGTTCGTCAAAGCTCTCATACGCGGCTGTGGGTATGCCGTATTTTTTCATCAGCTCTTTTGCAAAGACCTTGCTTCCCTCAATTTCCGCCGCGGCGGCGGTGGGGCCAAAGCAGGGTATGCCCTTTGCACTGAGTGCGTCCACCGCGCCGAGCACCAGCGGGTCATCGGGCGCGACCACGGCGTAATCCACCTGCCGCTCCACGGCAAAGGCGGTGATGGCCTCAATATCCTTTGCGCCGATGGGGACGCACTCCGCATCCGCGGCTATGCCGCCGTTACCGGGCAGGGCGTATATTTTGCTGACATTGGGATTTGCTTTCAGCTTTTTGATTATGGCGTGCTCGCGGCCACCGCCGCCGACAACTAAAAGCTTCATGGCACTCTCCTTCATCAATGGTGGAACAGGCGCATGCCGGTGAAGCACATCACCATGCCATAGCTGTCCGCCGTCTCAATCACATTGTCGTCGCGTATGCTTCCGCCGGGCTCTGCGATGTACTGCACGCCGCTCTTGTACGCGCGCTTCACATTATCGCCAAAGGGGAAGAAGGCGTCGCTACCGCAGGTGACGCCGCTCTGGGTGGCAATCCAGCGGCGCTTTTCCTCGGCGGTGAGCACCTCAGGCTTGACCTTGAACCACTTCTGCCACTCGCCCTCGGCAAGCACATCCATATATTCGTCGGAGGTGTAGATGTCAATCGCGTTGTCTCTGTCCGGGCGGCGGATATCGTCAACAAACCGCAGGCCGAGTACCATTGGGTGCTGGCGGAGATACCAGTTGTCTGCCTTGTTGCCGGCAAGGCGCGTGCAGTGGATGCGGCTTTGCTGACCGGCGCCCACGCCGATGGCCTGACCATCCTTGACATAGCAAACGGAGTTGGACTGGGTGTATTTGAGCGTGATGAGCGCGACCATCATATCAATTGCCGCGTGCTCAGGGAGCTGCTTATTCACGGTGACGATATTTTCAAGCTGCCCGCGGTTGACGCTGTAGTTATTGCGTCCCTGCTCAAAGGTGATGCCGAAAACGTCTTTCTGCTCAATCTCGGCGGGGACGTAATTTGCGTCAATCTGAACAACGTTGTATGCGCCCTTTTTCTTCTCACGCAGGATGGCAAGCGCCTCTTCAGTGTATCCAGGGGCTATGATGCCGTCGGAAACCTCGCCCTTGAGGTAGTTTGCGGTGTCCGCGTCGCACACGTCGCTCAGCGCCGCCCAGTCGCCATAGGAGCACAGGCGGTCAGCGCCGCGCGCGCGGATGTAGGCGCAGGCGATGGGTGAAAGCTCGCCCTCCTGCTCGACAAAGTATATCTTCCTGTCCGTCTCGCTCAGGGGCAGGCCGACAGCCGCGCCGGCGGGAGACACATGCTTGAAAGACGCGGCGGAGGGCAGGCCTGTGGCGGCCCTAAGCTCACGAACGAGCTGCCATGAATTGAAAGCGTCCAGCAGGTTGATGTAGCCGGGCTTGCCGTTGAGCACGGTGATGGGCAGCTCGCCCGACTTCATAAAAATACGGGAAGGCTTCTGGTTGGGGTTGCAGCCATATTTAAGTTCCAGCTCTGTCATTATAATCTCCATTCTGCCGCATTTTGCGCGGCACGATGTATTTATATAGTAGAGTTATTTATTCTTGTTGATAAGGCGCTCGTCATACGCGCCGGTCTTGATGTCGGTATATCTCACATAGAGGGAAATCTTGTTGTTCTCGTCGAGCGCGGTCCAGAGGCTGTCGGTGAACTCGTCAATGCTGTCTGGCACAGCCACGCGCTCCGGCTCGCCCTGGAATGTCGGAATGGGATTGCCGTCGGTCACATAGGTGTGGATGAAGTGACCTAACCCCGGCAGCGCGGGGTAATCAAAGGTGTAGCGGCAGCAGGCGCTTCCCTCTGCGTCGGCGCTTTTGAGGATGCTCATCTGGTAGCTGAGCGCGCCCTCGTCAAAGCTGACAAGGCCGCTGATGCGCGGTGTGAGATTGGGCGCGTCCGGCTCAAACTCGCGCTGGGAGAGCGCCTGAGAGAAGCTCAGCCCGGCCTTGAGCCCGTCATATATGGTGTCCGTCTGGTCACCGTTTGTTACGATGAGCTTGCCGCCAAGACTGCGGATAGCGGCATAGATGATGAGGCTGGGATCCTCCACCTTGCTCGCGTCAAAAGGCTCGGTAAAGAGCTCGCCGCCGCGCAGAGTGAACACGCGGTTGCGGCTGTTGGCACTGCGCCCCATGATGAAATAGGCACTGACGGCCTTCTCCCCGTCCGCGCTGCGGCCAAGGACTATGCCGCGCCCCACATAGGGGTTGCCCTTGATGAGCTCATCAATTTTATTTATCTTGTAAATATCCATGCTTTCAGTTCTCCCTTAGATGGCGGGAGTTAATCCCGTCAGATATTATTTCAGCGGAAACCATCTCTGCCGCCGCGGGCAGGATTTTCCACTCCGCCTGCTCCATCACGCGCTTTTGCAGGCTCTCCGGGGTGTCGCCGGGCAGGATGTCAACGGCTTTTTGCAATATGATGCGCCCGCCGTCGGGTATCTCGTTTACGAAATGGACTGTCGCCCCCGTGACCTTCACGCCGTAAGCAAGCGCGGCCTCGTGTACGTGCAGGCCGTAAAAGCCCTTGCCGCAGAACGAGGGGATGAGCGAGGGGTGGACATTGAGTATGCGGTTTTCAAATCGGCGGGTAAAGCTTTCGCCGAGTATGCTCATAAACCCGGCCAGAATGACAAGGTCTATTTTCTCCCGCTCCAGAAGGGCGGTAAGCTCCGCCTCAAAGCCCTCCTGCCCGCCGCAGTCAGCGCGAAGCAGGGTCACAGCAGGTATATCCGCCATCCGTGCCCGCTCAAGCGCATAGGCATCAGCCTTGTTGGATACAACAAGGCTGATGCTTCCGCTGTGCAGCGCTCCGCTTTTTTCCGCGTCGATAAGTGCCTGCAGATTCGTGCCGCCGCCTGAGACGAGCACGGCTATTCTCGCCCTCAGCATATGCGCACCTTATCCTCACTCGCGGCCACGCAGCCGATGACATAGGCATCCTCGCCGTTTGCGCGCAGGATGGAAAGCGCCTTGTCGGCCTCCTGCTCAGGCACGATGACGCTCATGCCAACGCCCATGTTAAATGTGTTGAACATATCGCGCTCAGGTATGCCGCCGGTCTTTTCAATCAGCTCAAAGACGGGCAGCACGCGCACGGCGGCGCGGTCCACCACAGCGCCGAGGCCGTCGGGGATGCTGCGCGGGATGTTCTCATAGAAGCCGCCGCCCGTGATGTGGGAAACGCCCTTGACGTCCACGGCCTTAAACAGCTCGCGCATGGGCTTTACATAGATTTTGGTGGGGGTCAGGAGCGTCTCGCCGATGCTCTTGCCGCCAAGGCTTTCAAGCGGGGTTTTGATATCGCTTCTCTCCACATCAAACACCTTGCGCACAAGGGAGAAGCCATTGGAGTGTACGCCGCTGGAGGGCAGAGCTATAAGCACGTCGCCCGCGGCCATGCGGCTGTTGTCGATGATGTTCTTTTTGTCCACAATGCCCACGGAGAAGCCCGCTAAGTCGTACTCGTCTTCGGGGTAAAAGCCGGGCATCTCAGCGGTCTCGCCGCCGATGAGCGCCGCGCCGCTCTGCACACAGCCCTCTGCCACGCCGGAGACTATCTGGGCAATGCGCTCAGGCTGGTTTTTACCGCAGGCGATATAGTCGAGGAAAAACAGTGGCATCGCGCCGGAGCAGATAATGTCGTTGACACACATCGCAACGCAGTCTATGCCCACAGTGTCATGCTTGTCCATGAGGAAGGCCAGTTTCAGCTTGGTGCCCACGCCGTCAGTACCGCTGACGAGCACCGGCTTTTCCATGCCGGTCAGATTCAGCTCGAAAAGGCCGCCGAAACCGCCTATGTCGGAACAGACTCCCTCGGTCATGGTGCGGGCGATGTGACTTTTCATCAGCTCCACCGCCCTGTAGCCGGCTGTGATATCCACACCGGCGGCAGCGTATGAATTGGAATGACTGTTGCTCATGTTGCCTCTCCTTATATGTTGATGTTACTTTTTTGTATATTTACTCTTTGCCGTTCCAGCAGTAGGTGCAGACCTTGCTGCGGTCGATGCCGATGGCATCAAGCAGTCCGTCCAGCGACTGATAGCCGAGCGAGCTGAAGCCGAGCTTGTCGCAGATGCTGTGCAGCAGGCACTGGCCGCGCTCGGTATTGGCGTCTGCGTATTCCTCAAGGTGCTTTTGCCCCTCGTCGCCCTCAAGCGCCTGCACAGTGCGGCGGGCGATGAGCTCCATGTCGGAATTACTGCGGGAGAAGTTTAAGTACTTGCAGCCGTACATGACAGGCGGGCAGGCTGAGCGCATATGTACTTCCTTTGCGCCGGACTCATAGAGGAATTCAACCGTCTCCTGAAGCTGCGTGCCGCGCACGATGGAGTCATCAATAAAGAGGAGCTTCTTGCCCTCTATAAGCCCCGGCACGGGTATCTGCTTCATCTTTGCGACCTTACTTCGTACAGCCTGATTTGAGGACATGAAAGAGCGCGGCCACGTCGGCGTATACTTGACAAATGGTCTTGCAAAAGGCTTGTGGCACTGGTTTGCATAGCCTATGGCGTGGGGGATGCCCGTGTCGGGCACGCCCGCCACATAGTCCACATCCGGCAGAACGCCGCGTCTGGCCTCGGCCTCGGCCATCAGCTCACCGTTGCGATAGCGCACAAGCTCAACGTTTCTGCCCTCATAGTCGGAGTTGGGGTAGCCGTAATAGGTCCAGAGAAAGGCGCATATACGCATTTCATCACTCGGCGGTGAGAGCGTCTCCCAGCCGTCGGCGGTCAGACGCACTATCTCGCGCGGGCCAAGCTCGTGCGCGTCGTCATAGCCTAACTTGTGATAGGCAAAGGACTCAAACGACACGCAGCAGCCCTCGTCGTTTTTGCCCACGAGTACCGGCAGCCGCCCCAGCCTGTCACGGGCGGCAATGATGCTGTCCTTGGTGAGGATGAGTATGGTGGCGGAGCCCTCAATCTCATCCTGCGCGTGGCGTATGCCCTCCACCAGGCTGTCCTTCTGGTTTATGAGCGCCGCGATAAGCTCCGTGGAGTTCACCGCGCCGGAGCTCATTGCCATGAACTGGTGCCCGTGGTCGGAGAAGTATTTTTCAATAAGCTTTGCGGAGTTTGTGATGATGCCGACGGTGCATATGGCGTACAGCCCCAGGTGCGAGCGCACAAGCAGCGGCTGAGGGTCGGTGTCACTTATGCAGCCGATGCCGCTGTTGCCGTGGAAATCCGTCAAATCATTTTCAAACTTCGTGCGGAAAGGGGAATTTTCAATGTTGTGAATCTGCCGCTGGAAGCCGTCCTTCTCGTCGTGCATGACCATGCCCGCGCGGCGGGTGCCAAGGTGGGAGTGATAGTCAGTGCCGAAGAACACGTCCATCACGGTACTGCGCTTTGAGATAGCGCCGAAGAAACCGCCCATCAGGCAAAGAAGAGCTCGGAGAGCGTCATCGGCTCGATGTACTCGCCGTTCTTATAAACGCGCATGTTGCCGGAGGCTATCTCGTCGATGAGGATGACCTCGTCGCCAACATAACCGAACTCAAACTTGATGTCGTACAAATCCATGCCGCGCTTTTCCATCTCTTCCTGAACGAGCATGGTGATGCGCTGGGTCTGCTCCTTGAGTGAGTCATACTGCGCGTCGGTCATAACGCCGAGTGCCACAAGCGCGTCCTTGGTCACGAGGGGGTCGCCCTTGGCATCGTCTTTGAAGGTGGTCTCGACATAGCAGGGCAGGTCTGCGCCGTTTTCGATGTACTCGCCATAGCGGCGGATAAAGCTGCCAACGGCCTTGCGGCGGCAGATGACCTCCAGACCGTGGCCGAACACGCGGGCAGGCAGAACCTCCATAGTGCAGTCGTCAAGGTTTGCGGAGACATAGTGAGTCTTGATGCCGGCGGCCTTGAGCTTCTCAAAGAAGTATACGGACATGCGCAGATTGACACGGCCCACGCCCTCAATGGTCAGGCCGACGGAGTTCTCGCCGGGGTCAAACTTGCCGTCCTTGCCGGTGCAGTCGTCTTTGAACTTGAGCAGGTAGTTGCCGTTTTCAAGGGAATAAACGTTCTTGGTCTTTCCCGTGTATACTAATTCCATTTTTCTCTCTCCTATAAATCAAAATTCTTGTTTTACTTACTTCGCGTTGAGCGCTCTGTCTTTCTCAAGCGCCTCGCGTGTGCCCTCCGCGCGGAAAGCCTCTAACTTTTCGGTGAGCTTCTCATCGCCGAGCGCCAGTATCTCAACGGCTAAAATAGCGGCGTTTTTCGCCCCGTCTATGGCGACGGTGGCCACAGGGATTCCGGAGGGCATCTGAACCGTGGACAAAAGCGCGTCCATCCCGTCAAGATGCGCGGAGCTTATGGGGATACCTATTACCGGCAGGGTCGTTCCCGCGGCCATAGCCCCCGCCAGATGCGCGGCCATGCCGGCCGCGGCAATGATAACGCCAAAGCCGTTCGCTCTCGCGCTTGTGCAGAACTCTCTGGCTTCAACCGGGGTGCGGTGTGCGGAATAAATGTGCATTTCGTAGGGTACGCCGAACGTGTCCAGCACATCGGCAGCTTTCTGAACAGTAGGCAGATCGCTGTTACTGCCCATTATCAGACCAACTTTTTTCACAGTTTAACCTCCAGCAGTGAATTAGATTAGTAAAACAAAAAAGGGCGCACTTGGACACCATACCCATGGTATCAAGTACGCCCAGACGGTCGGCAGAATTCATGCGTACTGGTCCATGTGGTGCTCCACTTTTAATACCGTCAGAACCGGGACACATCTTTGTTTTACAAAAGATAAAATATCATATTTCGCTCGCGGCTGTCAAGTTCTCAGGCCGTTTCTGACAGACATTTTTCGGCATGCTGCGAGCCGGAAACTTGTGCATTTTTACAAGAAGCCGCTGAATCCGCGCCGGCGCGGGCGTATTCGCCCGGCAAAAGCTGTTGACAAAGGCAGACAGGCTTAATATAATGCTTATGTTCTTGCAGATAAAAGGAGGCCGCGCGATGCTCAGCCCCAAGGAATTCATCAAAAGCTATTCTAAAACCGGCGCCGCCAAGGCGCAGGACGGCACACTGCGGCTTTTCGTGCTGGCCGTGCTCGCCGGGTTTTTCATTGCCATTGCCGGGGCAGCCACGAACACCGCGGCCTTTGCACAGGAATCAATGTCAGCTGTCAAGCTCGTGTGCGCGCTGCTGTTCCCATTCGGCCTTTTGATGGTAATTCTCAGCGGGTCAGAGCTTTTTACCGGCAACTGCCTGATGCTCATCTCCGTGCTGGAGCGCACGGCGAGCGTTCGCGGCGTACTGCGCAATCTCGCGGTGGTGTATCTCGGCAACTTCGTGGGCGCGTTTTTAACGGCGGCGGCCTGCGCCTATTCCGGCCAGCTTGATTTGGATAGCGGCATACTCGCTATGTATACAATCAGAGTTGCGGTGGCAAAGTGCGGTCTGTCATTCGGCAAGGCGCTGCTTTTGGGCGTGCTGTGCAATGTGCTGGTGTGCGCGGCGGTGGTGTTTGCCTCCATGGCAGGCAGTATTCCTGGCAAGGCGATAGGCGCGTATGTGCCGGTCTGCTTTTTTGTGCTCTGCGGCTTTGAACACTCCATCGCCAACATGTACTATGTCCCAGCGGGTTTACTCGCGGCGCGGCTGCCGCAGTACGATTGGATTTTATCTATTGTCGATGTGAGTGGGCTTAGCTGGGGCGCGTTTTTGCTCAAGAACCTTTTGCCCGTGACCCTTGGCAATGTAATCGGCGGCGCGGGGGTTGCCCTGCTGCTGTGGCTGTGCCACGGGCGCTTGGCAGAAAAACATGAATACAGCCGGGCATCCCGGATGTAAATATAAAAAAGTATGACAGAGTAGGGACTGGCGCGTTAAGTGCTGTGGGATGGGAAGTTGTCCACGGACGAAACACGTTGTGTGCGGTGTCGGTCTCGCTTCCGCTGCCACCTTAGGAACTTTCCTTTCGTGGCAACAGTCACGAAAGGAGAACATTTTTTATGACAACAAAAAAGCTTGCCGTCAATGCACTCCTTGCGGCTATGTGTGCCGTATTGGGTGCAATTTCCCTCGATTTTGGCAACTTAAAGCTGACTTTTGAGAGCCTGCCCGTGCTTGTGGCGGCACTTCTCTTCGGCCCTATCGACGGTCTTGCCGTCGGCGGCATCGGCACACTTTTGTATCAGGTGCTTCGCTATGGCGTTTCGGCAACCACCGCGCTGTGGATTCTGCCCTACATTCTCTGCGGCCTTTTCACCGGGCTTTACGCCAAGAAGCGCGGCTATACGCTGAGCACCAGGCAGATGGCCTTTATCATGTTCACGATGAGCATAATGATATTTGTGCTCAACACTCTGGTGCTGTACATTGACAGCAAGGTCTATGGCTACTACAGCGCCGTGTTCATCTTTGGCAGCATGGTGCCGCGCGTACTGATCTGCCTTGCCAAGGCCGCAGTGTTCACTGCCATCATGCCGCCCCTCCTCCGCGCCGCCAGGCGCGGCTTAGGCCAAAAGTGATTTTTGCATGCCAACAGCTTCCCGAAATGCTTCCCGAAATATAGCAAGACAGCCGGTGCTGAAGCACCGGCTGTCTTTATGCGTCTATTACATCTATATCAGAACTTCTGGTCGAGTTTATAGGTTATATCCTCTTCAAAGCTCAATTTTTCCTCGCGGCCATTGAGGATGCGGGAGATGGACGGGAGGTGCTTTACAAGTGTCAGCCCGGCGGCAATGACGACGAGCTTGAGCACAAGGTCATTTTCCACCAGCAGCAGCGAGGCGAGCACCGCCATGAACACGCCCGCGAGAGTGCCCGCGGTGACATACTTTGTAAAAAAGGTCACTGCCGCCGCGACGACTGCCATTACAGCGCCCACGGAGGGCGAGGCAAAAAGGCAGAGCACAACAAGGCTTATTGTTGCATGGCAGCCCTTGAAGTCATAAAAGAGCGGGTAGAGCCTGCCCAACACGACGCACAGCCCCGCAAAAGCACAGCCCACGTCCGCATGCCCCTTAAAGCCCAGCAGCAGCGCGCCGAGGCCGATGGGGAGCGCATCCTTCACAAGCTCAACCAGCAGCAGGCGTATCCAGCCCCAGATGCCGTAAATGCGGCGGAAGTTTGATATCCAGATATTGCCCTTGCCCAAGCTGTTGAGATTCGCGCGGAACACATAGCGCGAGGCGATAAGCATGGTGCTCATACTGCCCAGACCATACGCGATGATCGCTGTAAAAAGCAGCAAAAACCAGTACAGAATCATTCCTTATCGCCTTTCTGCCGTATGACAAGGCGCACAGGCGTCCCCTCAAGGCCGAACACTGCGCGGATTTGATTTTCAATATAGCGCTGATACGAGAAGTGGAAGAGCTCGCGCGAGTTGCAGAAGATGACAAAGCAGGGCGGGCATACGCCGGTCTGCGTCATGTAGTAGATTTTCAGGCGGCGGCCCTTGTCCGTGGGCGGCTGGACACGAGCCTGCGCATCGGCAAGGACGTTATTGAGCATGCCGGTGGATATGCGCACATTGCTCTGGTCGTTGACGAAGTTTATTAGTTCAAAGAGCCTGTCTATACGCTGGCCGGTCACGGCGGATATGAAGAGCACAGGCGCATAGCTCATAAAGCTCAAATCGCGCATGACATCCTTGCGCATTTTCTCCATGGTGCCGGTCTCTTTGTCGACAAGGTCCCACTTGTTGACAACGATGATGCTTGCCTTGCCCGCCTCATGCGCAAGCCCGGCAATCTTCGTGTCCTGTTCGGTCACGCCGTCGCGCGCGTCAATGAGGATCAGGCAGACATCCGCGCGCTCAATGGCGAGCTTTGCGCGCATGACGGAGAATTTCTCCACGCGCTCATCCACCTTGGACTTGCGGCGGATACCGGCGGTGTCGATAAAGACATACTTGCCGTGCTCATTTTCAAATGCGCTGTCCACCGCGTCTCGCGTTGTGCCCGCGACGTTGCTGACTATAACGCGCTTCTCGCCCAAAATACGGTTGACGAGTGAGGACTTGCCCACATTCGGCTTGCCGATGACGGCGACTTTGATGCTGTCGTCCTCCGCGTCCTCATCGTCCGGGTCGGGGAAGTATTTCAGACACTCGTCCAAAAGGTCGCCCGTGCCGTGGCCGTGTACGGCGGAGACGGGGATGGGGTCACCGAGGCCGAGGGAGTAGAACTCATACACGGCGGGGTCGGTCGCGCCGGTGGAGTCGGCCTTGTTGACGGCGAGCACCACAGGCTTGCGGGAACGGAGCAGCATATTCGCAACATCCTTATCCGCCGCCGTGACGCCCGTGCGGATATCGGTGACAAGGATAATCACGTCCGCCGCGTTTATGGCTATCTGCGCCTGCTCGCGCATGAACAGCAGAATCTCACTGTCGGTGGTCGGCTCGATGCCGCCGGTGTCCACCATGTCAAATTTTCGCCCGCACCACTCCGCCTCGGCATAGAGCCTGTCGCGCGTGACGCCCGGCGTGTCCTCAACTATGCTCAGCCGCTGACCGACGAGCTTGTTGAAGAGCATGGATTTGCCCACATTGGGGCGGCCTACTATGGCTACAAGAGGTTTTGCCATCTTGCATTTCCCTCCTATCAGTTATATCTGTAATACTCGGTCTCCTCGCCTTGGCGGGGCAGGCGCACTTCCGGCAGCTCGCCGGAAATCGCGTCCCAGAGCGCAAAGCCGTCCTGCTCGATGGGATAGATGGGCAGCTCCAGCGCGGCGGCGGCCTCTTCAAGCTTCACGTCGTCGAGGAAATCCATCTCCTCGCGGCGCAGCATATTCTGCGAGATGAAAAGGCGCTTGCCGAGTTTCTTGTCTTTAAGCTGTTTGATTAAATCGCCGCCGGTGATAAGCCCGGTGACATTTATGCTGTGGCCGAAAAAGTCATTCACGATGGGGTAGACGCGCCCATCAAGCTTAGGATACCGCTTTTTGGCCATGTTAATCCAATTTTCAAAATACGGCGCCACGGACACGCCGCAGGCAATGGAAAAGGGCACATAGTCCGGCTCGTCCGAGAGCCTGAGCGCGGATTTAAACTCCGTGTCCATCAAGCGTATCATGCCCACGCCGTTTTCAAGCTGGGTGTATTCCTCGTAAAACTCATCGGACGGTATCTCACGCCCGGCTTTTATATACATCTCGTCGCCGCAGAAGAAGATGCGTGTGCCGTACTTTTTCACGCACTCATCACCAAAGGCCGTGACCTGGTCTATTGTCTCGGCGGCGTGCTCTTTTGTAAACGGGGTCAGCGGGTAGAGCCCCTCACGAAACTTCGTAAGTCCCACTGGCACTATGGACACGCTGTGTACTCCGGGGTACATGTCGGCAAGGTCGCGCATGGTGCTTGTCAGCTCCGCCCCGTCATTGAGGCCGGGGCAGCAAACTATCTGGCAGTTCATCTCAATATCATTCTCCGCGAAGCGGCGCATGATATCAATTGACTCGCCCGCGCGCTTGTTGCGCAGCATCTCACAGCGCAGGGCTTTGTTCGTTGTGTGTACGGAGACATTGATAGGGCTGACGCGCAGGGCGATAATGCGCTCCACCTCACGCCGGGAGAGGTTTGTGAGGGTGATGTAGTTGCCGAGAAGAAAGCTCAAGCGCGCGTCGTCATCTTTAAAATACATGGTCTTGCGCATGCCGCGCGGGAGCTGGTCAATGAAGCAGAAAACGCAGTTATTGGCGCAAGAGCGCGGCGCGTCCATCAGGTAGCTTTCAAAATCCAGCCCCAAATCGCCGCCCTCAGCCTTGCGCACTGTGATTTCGTGGCGCGTACCGTCCGGCCTCTCCAGCACCACGGCAAGCTTGGGGTCATAGGCAAAGAACTTATAGTCAAGCACGTCTATTATAACATTGCCGTTTATGGAGATGAGCTTATCCCCCGCCTTTGCCCGCCCATGCAGGGGGCTTGAAGCGTCTATTGATTTTATAACATTCTGCATTTCTTGCATAATCTCCATTCTGCTGCATTACAGCGTAAAATGAAAATAAAATCTCCGTATGCGGCTGAATGGAGATTATCAGGCATGTTCCGCGGTTGCCGCTTTAGCGGCGAGCGGAACGCCGATTTTAACTGCATAGTGTGTTTTTACACACTATGCCCTCCGCATCAAAAAATTAG
>CAUABY010000011.1 GCA_958427375.1 uncultured Eubacteriales bacterium | reverse complement strand
TAATAGTGATCACGTGCGCTGGTTATACACAATTCACCCGGATTTAGCTCCATCGTTTCACGCTGATTGAAGCGCTCATCACCAATTGGAGTATTGTTTACGTTTTTATATTCATAAATGTCGGCTGGCAAGACCATAAAACCCATGAGCAGCGTTGTGCTGTCCCAGTTTTCATCAACCGCTTCACAGCACAATTCGTCTAAGCGTTCCTGCGTGTTGTCCATGACCATATAGCAGACAAAATAAGCTCCGCGCAGTACCATGACCGCCGTGAGTAAAATGGATATTACGCGTTTTGCGCCCTTTCCTGTAAGCCAGTTTCCAATAAACAATGTGGCATAGATATCACACAGGAAGAAGAACGGGTATTCTGCGCGCATCATTACAAGTTGAACGAAGAGATTGTATGTGAAAAAAATAATTGCAAGTATGGGTATCAGCGTATAGAGCAGGGTATCAAGGCTGCTGCGTTCACTGCGGGCCTTTTTGTGACGGATGAGCTCGGCGGCAAGAAATACCGGCGCAAGGGGAAGAGCCGCATAGAACATGGCATATGTGAAAACACACATAAAGTGGCTGTACAGTGAAGAAAGATTGAATATTGACGCGCTGCCAACGTATGAATCGAGTTCAAGCTTAGAAGTTTTCAGGATATACGTAGGGTCAAAGGCTGCTTTTGGCGAGAAACAGGCGAAACCGGCATAGAGCAGGACAATAAAAGCAATAATAAGCCCAGCTTTCTTGCCGCCGCTTCTGCCTTTTAACAGGACTACAAGGCCATAGAGCGGGATAACCGCAAAGAAGATCAGGGGATATTTGACTGCGCACAGCGAGCCGGAGAGAAATGTGGCTGACAGCAGATAAAAGATGCGGCGTCGCTTGGCGGAGAGTGCTGTGGCCGTGAGCAATATTATGGCCATCAGCAGAAAATAAGATATGGGGTCGCCAGTGCCATAGCGGGACTGCTCAATATGGAAAAGAGAGAAAATTACAGTCAGACCGTAGATTATAGAATAGATAAGCTTTTTGGAGAAAAAGCGATAAATCAAAACCAGACCAAGCACCGCGCCGGCAGTAAAATAGAAAACGGCGGCAATGCGGCCGCTCAGCTGGGGACTGATACCGGCATCAAAAACACGGTTAAGTATGGCTGTGAAGATGTGGAAAGGAAGCTGGTATACTATTGCGCCCTCCGGATACGTTTTAACCTCCTCATAAATTGGAGAGGAGCCGGATAAATAGCCTTTCAGGCTCTGCGCGGCGTTGAAAAACACATGCTCGTCCGGGTGCAGCTCCATGTTGTGCGAAATGGTAAGTCCGCGCGTGAGCAATATCAATAAAACCGTGACGAGGACGATTATTTTGAAATTTTTCTTACTCTGTGCCATGAAGCTGTGCCCCCATATGGAAAAATTTTATTTATTATAGCATATCGGCACTCTTGATGCAATAACACTGATTTTAGTATAAAATTGCGGAGAAAGGCGGACTCTGGCGGGAAAATACTTCTTGTTCACACAACATTTACTTGACTTGCGGTGTCATTATGTAGTAAAGTAAACGAGGATACATTTTACGGCTTCGTTTCCCCGTGCGGGGATGCGGAGCTTTTTTGCTGCTAAGCTTTCTCTTGTTAATAATATTTGGAGGATATAAAAATGACAAATTATGATGTAATTATCGTTGGAGCGGGTCCGGGAGGAATCTTCTCGGCCTATGAGCTTGCCCATGCGGAGAAAAATCTTAAAATCGCTGTTTTTGAGCTTGGCCGCCCGCTGGCTCAGCGCAAGTGCCCTATTGACGGAAAGAAAGTCAAGTCCTGCCTCAAGTGCCCGGTTTGCAGCATCATGAGCGGCTTCGGCGGCGCGGGCGCCTTTTCCGACGGCAAGTACAACATCACAAACCAGTTCGGCGGCACACTCTATGAATACATCGGCAAGGAAGAGGCCATAGACCTTATGAAATATGTCGATGACATAAACCTCCGCCACGGCGGTGAGGGCACAAAACTCTATTCCACCGCCAACACCAAAATCAAGCGCATGTGCCTTGAAAACGGCCTGCACCTTTTAGACGCGCAGGTGCGCCACCTCGGCACGGACATCAACTATGTCGTGCTCGGCAACATCTATGAAGAGCTCAAAGACAAGGTCGATTTCCACTTCAACACCGCTGTCACCGATATTGACAAGGCGGAGAACGGCTACACCGTACACACCGAGCATGAGGATTTTGGCTGCAAGGAGTGCATAGTATCCGTCGGCCGCAGCGGCAGCAAGTGGCTTGAGGGCATCTGCAAAAACCTCGGTATCACTACAAAATCCAACCGCGTCGATATCGGAGTGCGCGTCGAGCTGCCCGCCGAAATCTTCAAGCACCTCACGGACGAGCTGTACGAGAGCAAAATTGTATACCGCACGGAGAAATTTGAGGACATGGTGCGCACATTCTGTATGAACCCGCACGGTGTTGTCGTCAACGAGAATACTAACGGCATAGTCACTGTCAACGGCCACAGCTATGAGGATCCCGCGAAGCACACCGAAAACACCAACTTTGCCCTGCTCGTCAGCAAGCACTTCTCCGAACCGTTCAAGGACTCTAACGGATACGGCGAGAGCATAGCGCGCCTGAGCAACATGCTCGGCGGGGGCGTGATGGTGCAGCGCTTCGGCGACCTTGTGCGCGGCAGACGCAGCACGGAGCGGCGCATAGCGGAAAACTTCGTCACCCCGACCCTCGCCGCGACTCCCGGCGACCTGAGCCTTGTCATCCCCAAGCGCATCCTCGACGGCATAATCGAGATGATATACGCTCTCGACAAGATAGCGCCGGGCACTGCCAATGACGATACTCTTTTGTACGGCGTGGAGGTCAAGTTCTACAATATGGAGGTCGAGCTTGACTCCAATCTCCAGAGCGAGGCCGAGGGGCTGTATGTCATCGGCGACGGCTCCGGCGTGACGCATTCTCTCTCCCACGCCTCCGCCAGCGGTGTATACGTCGCGCGCAACATACTCTCAAAGCTCTGATTTTAATTGGCAAAGGCTTGAAATTTTAACATTTGGAGTATATAGTTGCAATACTATATATTAAGATATTAAGATTAAAGCTTTGGCATCCCTTTTACCCCGCAAATTTTTAGGAGGAGACTATGGCAAACAAAAAAGGGCAAAACTATATGCACGGCGCGGCCATCCTCACCGTCGGCGTCATAATCATGAAGATACTCGGCTTCATCTACAAGATACCCCTCGGCAACATCCTTGGCGACGAGGGCTACTCTATGTTTATGGGCGCGTACAGCATCTACTTTATCTTCTTCACGCTCGCAACCGCCGGACTGCCGGTGGCGCTGTCGCGCCTTGTGGCGGAGGCCGACGCAAACGGCCGGGCAAAGCAGGAGGAAAAGACTTTCCGCGTCGCGCGCTGGACTTTCTTCGTTATCGGCCTTGTATTCGCGCTTATAATGTTCCTCTTCCCGGAGTGGCTGGCCGAGTCCTACCTTGAAAACAGGGACGCGGCGCTGAGCATCAAGGCCATGAGCCCGGCTATACTCTTCGTCTGCCTCGTCTCCGCCTACCGCGGCTACTGCCAGGGCAACGGCAACATGATACCCACCACCGTTGATGAGGTGCTGGAGGTATTCTTCAAGGCCGTGTCGGGGCTTATCATTGCCTACATGCTCGTGCGCGGCGGCTTTGGCCGACCCGTGAGCTCGGCGGGCGCGATACTTGGTGTATCCATCGGCTCGGCGGTGTCGCTTTTATACATGGTGTTTTACAAGCGGCGCAACTATGATGTGCTCGCCTCGCCCTATTCTGCGGGCATTGTCGAAGTAAACGACACGCCGGAGGACGACGAGAAGGTCGACTCCACCGGCAAGATTATAAAGGACATCCTCACCATCGGCATACCGATAGCTTTCGGCGCATGCATCATGGCGATTCTCAACAGCGTTGACTCGAAGCTGTGCATGAACCGTTTGCAGTCCGCCGCGGGCTTCAGCTACTATGATGCCAAGGTGCTGTACGGCGTGTACGGCAAGGCGCAGACGCTCTTCAACCTGCCCGCCGCCTTCATCACGCCATTGACCATCGCCATCGTGCCGGAGATTTCCGCCGCCATCGCGCGCGGCGAAAAGCGCCGCGCTTCCGTCGTGGCTGAGGACTCCATGCGCATCTCCGCCGTTGTGAGCATGCCCATGGGCATCGGCCTTATGGTGCTGGCTTTCCCCATTATGGAAGTGCTCTACCCCAACAGCAACGCCGCGGGGCCGGGGCTTTTGAAGATTATGGGCGCGGCAAGCCTTTTTGTCTGCCTTGTACTGATGGAAAACGCGGTCTTGCAGGCCTCAGGACATGAAAAGCTGACCATGGTGACGATGATTACCGGCGGCCTTGTTAAGATAGCCACCAACTGGTTTCTCGTGGCGCGGCCGGAGATTAATATTTACGGCGCACCGGTCGGCACACTCGTGAGCTATATCGTCATGGCCGCGATGAACTACATCTTCGTGTGCAGAACCTTTGACGACAGACCCCGCCTTATCAAGATGTTTGCCCGCCCGCTCACGGCGAGCCTTGTGATGGGCGCGACGGCATGGGCGGTGTACGGCGTGAGCGCGCGCTTTATCGGCGCGGGCTGGCTTGAAACCGCGGTGTGCATGCTGCTGGGTGTTCTGGCGGCGGTCATAGTATATCTTGTGTTTATCATCTGCCTGAGAGCGATTACGGCGGAAGATTTGGCGCTCATCCCCGGCGGCAGGAAAATAGGCCGCATTCTGCATATAAAATAAGCCTTGGCGCAATTTGAAAAAACTTGTGCTTTTATGCAAATAACTCTTGATATTGGGCGCGATTTGTGCTAAATTCTATTACACTGCGTTTTTTCAAAATAACGGCGCAGTATCAATCAAATGAGTATTCTGACCAATTTTAGGGCAGACTCATCATATCCGTGGCAGTTTGCCATATCTATTAGGAGGAAATACTATGAATAAAACCGAACTTATCGCCGCCGTCGCAGAGAAGGCCGGCCTCTCCAAGAAGGACAGCGAAAAGGCTGTCTCCGCAGTTTTCGAGTCTATCACCGGCGCTCTCGTTGAGGGCGACAAGGTTCAGCTCGTCGGCTTCGGCACCTTTGACGTCAAGGAGCGCGGCGCACGCATCGGCCGCAACCCCAGAACCAAGCAGGAGATTGAGATTCCCGCAAGCCGCGTTGCCTCTTTCAAGGTCGGCAAGGCTCTCAAGGATGCAGTTGCAAAGTAATTTATAACAAACGGCGGCGCAGGACTTGGTTCCGCGCCGCCTTTTAATATCCTGCCCGTCCGCGGACGGTCAGATTGAGCAGAGGTGAAATTAGTGAGACTGGATAAATACCTCAAGGTTTCCCGCCTGATAAAGCGGCGCACGGTCGCAAACGACGCCTGCGACGGCGAGCGCGTGAGCGTGAACGGCAAGACCGTCAAGGCCAGCTATCAGGTAAAAGAGGGGGACATAATAGAAATCGCTTTCGGCCAGCGCAGCCTCAAGGTAGAGGTCACGCGCGTGAGCGATACCGCCAGCAAGGCAGACGCCCCCGCCATGTACAGGGAGCTTGAATGAGCACCGCGCCCTTCGCGGCAGCTTCGACAGCGAGTAAAAGCCCGTCTTTCATGCCGAAAGACGGGCTTTAAGTATATCAGATTAAAATGCCGGGCTCACACGAGCTGATAATTTCTGACTTCTTCGGGGACGGTTGAGGGGTCGACAGAGATGCTGATGTAGAACTCAATCTTCTCAGCCTCGGAGAACTTATCGAGCCAGGAGATGAACTTGACCAGCTCATCAGAGGAACGATCCTCAACGAGTTTGTAGAAATTGTCAATATAGAAATGGGTAATGTCGTAGTTACCGGCATGAATACCGCAGATAAGACCTTTAAGGAATTGATATGTACCAATGTCATAGGTGCCCGCGTCAATCAGGCGCGCCTGATAGGGGATGTCATAGGTGAGCTTGCGCTCTTTTTCGATCACGACGACGTCGCCGTTGCCCTCGTTCACCGCTGTGCGGACGAGATCAACCAGTTTCTTTGTCTTTCCTGAGCCCTTGAGACCCATAATTAGCTTGACCATTGAGACCACGCTCCTTTAAATTTTTTTGTGGTTTGCTATAAGCTTACCATTTTTCTTTTAAAAGCACAAGAGGGAGTTTTTTAATCCACTGTTAATTTATACGCGCGGCCTCACTGAAAAATTAGACAAAACGCACTAAAGTGTCTAAAATGTACCGGCGTTTAGACAAATGCACAAAATTGCCTAAATAAACTGACCGATAAATTCTTGACCCGAACTTGCCAATGTGTTAACATTCTATTAAGCGTACTATGGGTAGGTGGCATCACCCGCTTTAGCAAACCTGCAAAGCCAGAGCGCCTGACCCAATAATTATGAAAAAGAGGTGTATCGCTTGAAAGATCTAAAGCATCTGATCTACTTTGAAAATCTGCTGCAGGACGCGCAGAATGAGCTGGTGACAAAGGCGGTCGAAGAGGGCAGGCACGCACTGGGATATAACTGCTATTATGTCCCTGAGGCGCTGCTGAATCTGCCCGGCTGCTTCTCCTCGCGTCTGCGCGCGCCGCGCTGTGCATCCACCGATTTGGCAAACTACTACATGACTACCCGCACCTGCCCCTATGTCCGCTCCATTCTTGAGCGCGCGATTGAGGGCGGCTACAACTACCTTGAGGCGCTTTTCGGCTGTGAGTGCTGCGCCGCAATGGAGCGCATGGAAATCCATTTTGACCTGCTGCACCCGGTGAAGAACGACAAGTTCTTCCTCACCATCTTTGACCCTCCCATGAAGGGCGACAAGACCAACCTTGACTACTACAAGGTTGAGCTTAAAAAATGCGTTGTCGACAAGCTCGCCGAGCGCGGGGTTGACGTATCTGAGGACGCTATGCGCGCCGCTATCGCCGACCATAACGAGATAAGCCGCATCATCACCGAGATTGGTGATTTCAGAAAGCTCGACAACCCGCCCATCACGGGCTATGAGTTCCACGTCATCCAGCTCGTCAGCCAGGTCTGCCCGCACTATCTCATCAAGCCCTACCTTGAAGAGACGCTGGAAGAGCTCAAGACCCGCGAGCCGGAGGAAAAGTTCCCCTTCCGCGCGAGAGTGATGCTCGCAGGCTCTGAGATTGACGACCCTGAGTTCACCAAGCTCATTGAGAGCTGCGGCGCTATGGTCGTGGCCGACCGCTACTGCTTCGGCTCTTTCCCCAGCCGCGAACAGATTGAGATTCTGGACGGCGAGACCGCCTTTGACGCAATCTGCCGCCACTACCTCCACACCAGCCAGTGCGCCCGCTTCATGGACGGCATGAAGATTGACCAGCGCCACGATGAGGTCATGCGCCTGTACAAGGAGTACAAGGCGGACGGCGTTATCTATGAGAACATGAAGTTCTGCGAGTTCTGGAGCTATGAAAAGGTTCTGGCCTCCCACATCCTCATCAACGAGCGCAATGTACCGTGCTGCACCATCGAGAAGGAATACGCCCTCGGCGCTGTTGGCCAGCTCCGCACCCGTTTCCAGGCCTTTATTGAGGCGCTGGAAATCAAGAATATTCAGGGAGGCAAGTGAAGATGAAGATTACAGATAAGCTTATCGCTTCCATCGACAAGAAGCTTGAGCGCTTCGACCCTATCTGGCAGGCTGAGCACGGCAAGGGCGGCCAGAGAAGCCGCTACTATGACAAGACCGGCGTTGCCAAGTACCGCGAGTGGCGCGGCACGAGAGACACTCTGTACGATTACAGCCAGTGGCTGAAAAACCTCTACAGCATGGGCAAGATGTTAGCCAGCGCGCCCATTCCCTGCCTCAAGGGCTTCTGGGAGTACCGCTGGATGGGCTCCTTCCTCGGCACTTTCATGTTCATTGACCGCCTGTATGAGGGTTTCCGCGGCTATGAGCTGCGCGTTGCGCACATGAATATGCACGCCATCGTCAAGAGCCTGACCGAGAGAATCGCACTTATCCTCTCCAACGACAAGCGCCTTGGCGGCGGCCCGCGCAGTGATGACTTCCTGCCCTATGACGAGGTCCTGCCCGCGCTCTTTCTCAGGGGCTTCAAAGAGCTTATACCTTTCCCGCATCAGACCCTGCCTGAGTTCATCATCTGTGATGTTGACCAGCATATTGAGCCCTACTACATAGACGTGGCCGAGTCCTATGGTCTGCCTGCCGACGTTTGCTCGCGCTGCGCGGCTGAGACCGGCGTTGCTATAGACGACGCTTTCCCCATCGTCGGCAAGGCTTTCCTCAGCACCAACATGCCCTGCAACGCCTCCGAGTCTACCTCCATGTTCCAGCGCCGCAGAATAGCCCTGCCTGACTTCCCGGTAACTCTGGCCATGCGCCACAACGAGCCGGAGGCAAAACCCTACTCCACGCAGATGCTCAAGGACGCGATTGCTTTCGTCGAGAAGGAGTACAATGTCAAGTACGACTGGGATGAGCTGTTCAAGTACGCAAAGCTGATGAACGAGCAGAACACCATTGAGCTTGAGAAGTGGGACTTCTTCAAGACCAGACATTCCGCCCTCTGCGGCATCGCCGAGACCCTTTACCGCCTGTATTCATGGGCCTCCGTCAACGGTTCTGACCCCTACTTCAACAAGGTCGACCGCAAGGTCATTGCCCTCATGCGCAAAGCATATGAGGAGAAGTACAATCCATTTGGCGGCAGAACCCGTCACCGCGCTTTCCTGTGGGGACCCTCTGCCGTGTATTACACCGACTTCCCGACCTGGACGCAGAACTGCTGGGGCATCAACATAGTTTTGAACATGGACTCCACTATGGGTTACAATATGATAGACACCGAGGATCCCGAACAGGCCATCAAGGACTTGGCGGCATTCTCCGAGAAAGCCACCATGCGCCACCACGCCGTCGGCGGCTGGGACAACTACAACGCTGTGTGGGATTGGGCGAAGAACTTCGACTGCGACATGGTTCTCATGAACGACAACATCGCCTGCAAGGGTACGCTCGGCCTGCATGCCGTTATGGAGGAGCAGGCACGCGAGCTCGGCTTCCACTTCATCTTCGTCGAGCACGACCTTGAGGACTGCCGCACTGTGTCCCGTCAGGATATGAGAAACTGCGTCAACAACTATATGTCTGTCGTTCTCGACGAGAAGCCGCTTGACCCGACCATCGTGGAGTTTGACGACTCCATGGCATACTGATAGGAAAGGATAGGTCAGATTATGAAGAAATTCGCACGCTTCATGCTCAAGCTGCTGGGCAAGCTGCTGCTGGTCGCGCTTATCGGCTTTGTCGCCACCTTTGCGCTGTATATGTCCAACGGCGAGAACAAGCTCATCTACTATGTCGTCAGACCTCTGCTCAACAAGCACTATGACGCGCAGGTCAGAGACAGAAGAATAGTATAAGTTATAAGCTATAGACAAAAAATCCTCTGGCGTGTACAATGTCACGTCAGAGGATTTTTACATTGTCCGGTGACAGCCGCGGGACGAGCGCGCGTCCGGCTCCTGCCGGTTTGCAGAGGTGGAAGATGCAGAAAACAATCGTTATTGACGGGGAGCGTGTGGAATACACGCTTGAGCGCAAGCGGGTGAAGAACATAAACCTGCGCATAAAGCCCGACGGGAGCATATATGTCTCCGCCGCGCGCGGTGTACCCGTGGCGGCGATAGAACGCATGATGCTTGCAAACGCGCCGTATATCACCGCGCACCGCGAGAAAGCGGCGGCGCGCATGGAGCGCCTGCGCGACTGTGCGGACGGGCGCGCCGTGCGCCTGTTCGGCGCGGTGTGTCCGGTGGAAGTGTACGCGGGGACGAAAAACGCGGTGGAGCTTGAGGCGGGACGGGTCATAATAAGCCTGCGCGATGCGCGGAATGCTGAGCTGCGGCAGAAAACGCTTGACAAATGGCTGCGCGCGCAGTGCGAGGCCGCCGTCACCGCCTGCTGTGGGCGCGTCTACCCCGCCTTTGCCGCGCGCGGGATTGCTTGGCCGGAGATACGCTTTCGCCGCATGACAAGCCGCTGGGGCAGCTGTCAGCCGACGCGGGGCGTGCTCACCTTTAATACCGGCCTTGTCCACGCGGACGAGCAGTGCATAGAATACGTTGTGGCGCATGAGTTCTGCCACTTTCTGCACCCCGACCACTCGCCCGCTTTTCGCGCGGAGCTTGCGCGGATTATCCCGGACTGGCGTGAACGCAAAAAGCGCCTCAACGACACACCCCTGCCGAGCCTTTGACAGCGGGCGGGAGGCGTCTCAATTTATCGCCTTTAACCGCGGAAACGCAAAAAACACGCTGATAATCGAATTTTTATGTTGTGTCCGCGCGGGAAATGGCTTATAATTTCGGCATAGAGAATATTGAGCCTATAATACTGAAAGAGGGCAGAGCTATGGCAATAGTTGTCGTGGGCAATGTGTTTGTGGACATAAAGGGCTTCCCGTATGAGTGCTATATCCCCGGCGGGCGCAACGCCGGGCATGTGGCGACGGTACACGGCGGCGTGGGGCGCAACGTGGCGGAGGACATAGCCAATGTGGAGCTTCGCCCGCGCTTTGTCAGCATGGTGGACGACACGGCCGAGGGCGCGGAGGTATTGCGCAAGCTCAACAACCACAAGGTGGACACGCGCTACGTGCTGACCGTGCCGGACGGTATGGGCGTGTGGCTGGCGGTTTTTGACGAGACGGGGAACATCGTCGCCTCCATATCCAAGCGCCCGAAGATGGACGCGATGGCCGCGCTCATCGAGGAGAAGGGCGACGAGATTTTTGCCGACTGCGACAGCATCATTATAGAAATCGACGTGGACAAGGAGATAGTCAAAAGCGTTTTTAAATACGCGCAGAAGTACAGCAAGCGCGTGTACGCGGTGGTGGCGAACATGAGCATCGCCTCCGAGCGGCGCGACTTTCTTCAGTCCATCGACTGCTTTGTGTGCAATGCTGAGGAGGCCGGAATACTTTTTGTAAGCGATTATGAGCATATGGAGCCGGAGGCACTGTGCGAAGAGCTTTCGCAGAAGGTTATCTCCGCGCGCATCCCCGCTATGGTCGTCACGCTTGGCAGCCGGGGCGCGGTGTACGCCGATATGAACGGCGACAAGGGCATTTATCCCGCGCGGCGCGTCAAGGTGCGCGATACCACCGGCGCGGGCGACGCGTTCTGCGCCGGTGTGGCGCTCGGCCTGACCTATGGCAAGAGCATGAGGGAGGCCGTCGAGATTGGCACGACTCTTGCCGCCTCTGTCATCAAGGGGCCGGAGAATGTCTGCCCGCGCTTTCTGCCGCGCGAGCTGGGGCTTGATATCGACGTGGAGAATTGATGCTGATACTGATTTTCAATTAATGCTTTATTGAAAATGTGCATGCTGATTACCGGGTGCAGCCTGCCGCTTTGCCGGCGCGCCGCACCCGGTATTTTTGCGCCGTCTCCTGCAACTGGATGAATTTGACAGGTGTGCATGGTAATAATACTCAAAAAACGGCTGCCGAATTTGAGCAAAGCTCCAAACTTTCCTTTTTTCGCCGAAGTTTTGTTGACTTTGCATAAAAGCCTTGTTATTATAAAGATACATGGTAATGAAAACGTTACCGGGAACGTTGCCGGAAACGATTCCGCAAATAAAGAGAGCCGAGGGCAGATTATATGACGATAAAAGATATTGCGCGGCTGAGCGGAGTGAGTGTGAGCACGGTTTCGCGTGTGCTCAATAACCGGCCCGATGTGAGCGACGATGTGCGCCGCCGTGTGCTGGGCGTGGTAGAGAACGAGGGCTATATCCCCAACAACAGCGCGCGTGACCTCGTGCGCAGCCGCTCTGACGCGATAGGCGTTGTTGTGCGCGGCACGGGCAACCTTTTCTTTGCCGAAATGCTCAAAACCATATCCCGCGAGATTGAGGCCAGCGGCTACACCATGGTGCTGCATTTCATTGATTCCGACGCGGACGAGGTCAAGGCCGGCGCCATTTTGGAGCGCGAGAAGAAGCTTCGCGGACTGCTGTTTCTCGGCGGCCGCTTCGACTACACCCCGGCGGAGCTTTCGCTTGTGGGCGTACCGTATGTGTGCTGCTCGTACACAAACTGCTTCGGCAGCCTCGGCGAGGACGATTATTCCTCAGTTTCCATTGACGACTACCAGACGGCCTACAAAGCTGTCGAGACGCTTATAGAGCTCGGCCACCGGCGCATTGCCACTGCGCTGCCGAGCACTGATGACCGCTCCATCAGTGAACTGCGCTACAAGGGCTACCGCGCCGCACTGCGCGACCACGGCATTGAGTTTGACCCCGCGCTTGTCGAAGAGACGGGCGGCTGCTTTGAGATGCCGCAAATTTACACCGGTGTGTGCAGGCTTTTGGACAGGGGCGCGGATTTCACGGGGCTTTTCATGCTCTCGGATACCACGGCCATTGCCGCAATCAAGGCGCTTGAGGACAGGGGCTGCAGCGTGCCGGACGATGTGTCGGTCATCGCCATTGACGGCCTCACTGTGTCCGAGTATGTAAGGCCGAAGCTGACAACGCTTGTGCAGCCCGCTGAGGAAATGGGCCGCGAGAGCGTGCGTATCTTAACTGACGTGCTTGAAGGGCGCGCCAAGGCGCGGCATATCAGCGTTCCGGCAAAGGTGCGTGAGGGCGGCTCCGTGCGCCGCGTATGATTTGAGAGGCAAGACAGCCTCAAGGCGTATTCAACGTTGATTTTCCTGCCCGTGAGGGCGTGAAAATACAAAACCCGCAAAGGGGCGCAGACGCGCCCGCAAACGGGAACAAAAATCTATGATAAGGAGAAAACAACTAATGAAAAAGATCCTTGCAATGGTTCTTGCGCTGTGCATGGTTTTTGCACTGTGCGCCTGCGGCTCCTCCGCGGCTCCCGCCGCGACTGAGGCTCCCGCAGCCGATGCCCCCGCTGCCGAAGCTCCCGCTGCCGAAGCTCCCGCAGAAGCAGCACCCGCAGCAGACGGTTCCGTCTACTACCTCAACTTCAAGCCCGAACAGGACCAGCAGTGGAAAGATCTGGCGGCTCTCTACACTGAGACCACCGGTGTTCCTGTAACTGTTGTTACCGCTGCTTCCGGCACCTATGAGGAGACCCTCATGGCCGAGATGGCTAAGAGCGAAGCTCCCACCATGTTCCAGGTCAATGGCCCTGTGGGTCTGGCAAACTGGAAAGATTACTGCTATGACCTGGCCGGAACCCCCATCTATGGCGAACTGACCTCCGATAGCTTTGCCCTCAGCGAGGACGGCGCTGTCTATGGTATTGCCTATGTTATCGAGTCCTATGGCCTTATCACCAACAAGACTCTCCTTGCTCAGGCTGGTTATTCTGTTGAGGACATCAACTCTTTCGAGTCTCTGAAGAATGTTGCTGAGGACATCACCGCCCGCAAGGACGAGCTGGGCTTTGCCGCCTTCTCCTCCGCCGGTATGGATTCCTCCTCTGACTGGCGCTTCAAGACCCACCTTGCAAACCTGCCCATCTACTTTGAGTATCAGGCTGACGGTATAAACGCAACCGATGCCATCAAGGGCGACTTCCTTGACAACTACAAGGCTATCTGGGATCTGTACATAAACAACTCCACCTGCGCACCCGCAGATCTGGCCGGTAAGACCGGCGATGACAGCCGCAATGAGTTCCTCGCTGGCGAGGCCGTGTTCTTCCAGAACGGTTCTTGGGAGTACGGCAACCTCACCGGTGATGGCCAGTTCACCGATGACGACCTGGCAATGATTCCTATTTATGTCGGCGCTGGCGACGAGGCCAATCAGGGCCTCTGCACCGGTTCTGAGAACTACTGGTGCGTCAATGCTGAGGCTGACGAGGCTGACATTCAGGCAACTCTTGACTTCCTGTACTGGGTTGTTACCTCTGAAGAGGGCACTTCCGCTCTGGCCAATGACATGGGCTTTGTCTGCCCCTTCAAGGCCGCTAAGGAAGCAAGCAATCTGTTTGTTAAGCAGGATGCAGCCATGACCGCCGAGGGCAAGACCCCTGTCTCCTGGAACTTCACCACCATGCCCTCCGAGGAGTGGAAGAACGGTGTTGGCTCCGCTCTGACCGCATATGCAGCCGGTACCGGTGACTGGGACGGCGTCGTTTCCGCTTTCGTCGATGGCTGGGCTTCTGAGTATGCTCTGGTTAACGGCTGAACCTGAAACACAAAAGCAAACCTGACTGAATGCCGGGGTGGGCGAATGACCGCCCACCCCGGTTTTTGCCGGAACTGATGCCGGGGGCTTTGCGAGCTGACCAGCATATATCAGAGCTGACCTGTGGAACAAAGCCGCAGTCTCACAGGTGAACCCTGAAAACAGAGAGTAAAACAGGAGGTAAAAATATGGAGAAAGCCATAAGAAAATATTGGCCAATCTTTCTGCTGCCAACGCTGTGTGCCTTTGTCATCGGATTTATAATACCATTTGTGCAGGGCGCGTATCTGTCGCTGTGCAAATTCCAGACGGTTGACAAAGCCACGTTCATAGGATTTACGAATTATGTGAAAGCCTTTGCGGATACGCAGTTCACCCATTCTTTCTGGCTGACAGTGCGCTTCACCGTGGTTTCCACACTGTTAATTAACCTTTTTGCGCTTGCCGTGGCCCTGCTGCTGACACGGCAGATTAAAGGCACGAATCTTTTCCGCACTGTGTTTTTCATGCCGAACCTTATCGGCGGCATTGTGCTTGGCTATATCTGGCAGATACTGATTAACTGCGTGCTCAGTCTGCTGGGGAAGCCGCTGCTGGCATTGAACGCAGCTTACGGCTATTGGGGTTTGATTATTCTCATGTGCTGGCAGCAAATCGGCTATATGATGATAATATACATTGCCGGACTTCAATCCATACCCAATGACTACATTGAGGCGGCAACCATTGACGGGGCAAACGCGTGGCAGACCTTGTGGAGAGTGAAGCTGCCCAACCTTATGCCGTCTATCACCATCTGCCTGTTTTTGTCCCTCACCAACTCGTTTAAGCTCTTCGACCAGAACCTGGCACTCACTGGCGGTGAACCGGCTCACGCCTCTGAATTGATAGCGATGAACATTTATAACACCTTCTACTTCCGCGCCGGGCCTCAGTGGAAGGGCATCGGTCAGGCAAAGGCAGTTTTGTTCTGCATTATGGTTGTCATTATATCCTTGATTCAGCTGAAGGCCACACGCTCTAAGGAGGTGCAGCAGTAATGGAAAAGAAAAACAAGGTTCTCAACGGATTTCTTACAGTTCTGTTCGCGGTGCTGAGTCTCGCCTGGGTTTACCCGGTATTCATGGTCATTATGAACTCCTTTAAGAAGGAGCAGACTATCAGCACCAACACTGTGTTCCAGATGCCCACGGCAGACAGCTTCGCCGGGGTCAGCAATTTCGCTGACGCGATTACCTCCAAGGGCTTCCTGTCGGCGTTCTGGTACAGCCTTGTAATCACCGTCACCTCCGTGGTGCTGATTTTGGTGTGCTGCTCCATGTGCGCCTGGTTTATCACGAGAGTCAACAGCTGGGTTTCCAAGGCCTGCTACTACCTCTTTGTGTTTTCCATGGTCGTGCCTTTCCAGATGCTGATGTTTACCTTGTCATCGCTGTCCGATAAACTCGGCCTGAACACACCGTATAATATCTGCATTGTGTATCTGGGGTTTGGCGCGGGTCTGGCGGTATTCATGTTCGCGGGCTTCATGAAATCTATCCCTCTTGAGATTGAAGAAGCTGCCATGATTGACGGGTGCAATCCTATCCGCACATTCTTCTCGGTGGTATTTCCCATTCTCAAGCCCACCATGGTCTCTGTGGGAATACTGGAGACTATGTGGCTCTGGAACGACTATCTCCTGCCCTATCTGGTGCTGGATAGGAAAAAGTACATGACAATTCCTATCCTTATCCAATACTTCCGCGGCAGCTATGGCCGGGTGGAGATGGGCTCCATGATGGCAAGCATCGTGCTCACCATTGTACCCATCATTATAGTCTACATTCTGGGCCAGAAACACATAATAAAAGGTGTTGCAGCGGGCGCCGTAAAGGGGTAATATATACAAGTTGTTATGAGAGGGCGTATACACCCTCTCATAACGCAGTCAAAATAAAACATATGATAGTGCTCTTCAGAGCATGAATCATATATATGGCGCGCCGCTCGCCGTTAAAGCGGCAGCCGCAGCACTTGTCGGATAGGCTCCATTCGGCCGCATATGGAGCTTTCATCCCTGCCTGTGCTGTGGGTATGCGGCAGAATGGAGATTATTATGAATCGCAGCAGCGGTATACTTTTGGCCATGAGTTCTCTGCCCTCCAAGTACGGCATCGGCAGCATGGGCAAGTGCGCCTATGAGTTTATTGACTTTCTTAAGGCCGCGGGTCAAAAATACTGGCAGCTTCTGCCGCTCGGCCCCACAAGCTATGGCGACAGCCCCTACCAATCTTTCTCGACTTTCGCGGGCAACCCCTATTACATCGACCTTGACAAGCTCGTCGCGCAGGGACTATTAAAGCGCGCGGAGCTGAAAAATGTCAACTGGGGCGAGGACGCTTCGAGCGTCGACTACGGCCGGATATATGAAAACCGCTTCAAGGTGCTCCGCCTCGCTTTCGAGCGCGGCCGCGGCGGGCTTGCCGGGGAGATTGCGGAATTCAGAGCCGCGAACAGATGGGTTGAAAACTATGCGCTGTACATGGCGGTCAAGGCGGGCTTTGGCATGATAAGCTGGCTTGAGTGGCCGGATGAGGCCATCCGCATGCGCCGCCCGGAGGCCGTGCGCGAGTACGGCGAGAGACTGAAGGACGATGTGGATTTCTACGTTTTTCTCCAGTACCTCTTCTATCAGCAGTGGGACGAGCTGCACGAGTACGCGCACAAAAACGGCGTTGAGTTCATCGGCGACATACCTATCTATGTTGCGCTCGACTCAGCCGACGTATGGAGCGAGCCGCAGTTTTTCCAGCTGGACGAGAATAACTTCCCGACCGACGTCGCGGGTGTTCCGCCTGACGCTTTCACCGGGGATGGCCAGCTCTGGGGCAATCCGCTCTATGACTGGGACGCCATGCGCAACGATGGCTATGGCTGGTGGCTGCGCCGCATAGACGGGGCGCGCAGGCTCTATGATATCATCCGCATCGACCACTTCCGCGGGCTTGAGAGCTATTGGGCGGTGCCCTATGGCAGCGAGACGGCGAAGGACGGCGAGTGGAGGCCGGGTCCGGGCATGGGGCTGGTCGGCGTGCTGCTGTCGTGGTTTGGAAATCTGCGCCTTATCGCGGAGGACCTGGGCTATGTCACGCCGGAGGTGAGAAAGCTTGTGGCTGACTCCGGCCTGCCCGGTATGAAGGTGCTGGAATTCGCCTTTGACGTGGAGAGTGAGTCGGATTTCCTGCCCCACCGCTGCCAGCCGAACAGCGTGTGCTATCTGGGCACGCACGATAATGACACGGTCAAGGGCTGGGTCGAGACCTCGGACAAGGAGAATCTCAAGTACGCCGAGCGCTATATGCACATCACCGCCGATGAGGGCTGGTGCTGGGGCATGATTCGCGCTGGTATGTCCACAGCCTCTGAGCTTTTTGTCATGCAGATGCAGGACGTGCTGGAGCTGCCCGCCGCCGCGCGCATGAACACCCCCGGCACACCCAGCGGCAACTGGCGCTGGCGCATGCTTCCGGGCGCGGCAAACAAGCGCCTTGCCAAGAAACTGCGCGGTTATACCGACACCTACCGCAGGCTCGAAAAAGAAAAGCCCGCGGAAAAGGACCAGGACGCGGAGAAAAGCGAAGCTGAATAAAAGTGATATTATAAAGATGAGCCCCGCGCCATAAGGCGCGGGGCTGCTGCGTGTTATTCAAAATTCCTTGCTCCGTTTATTTGAGCGGCAGCCTGAGCAGCAGGCGGCGGACATTACTGACACCCAGCGCAAACGGCGCGGGGCTTAGGTATTTTCGGAAGCTTTCTTGCTCTCTATAAGCGCAAGCTTTTGCGCGTGAGTAAGGCGTTTTATGTGCCATTCGCGGCTCATGGCAAGCTCCTTGTCCGTGCACTCCTCACTGTAGACAAGCTCAACAGGCAGGCGCGAGCGGGTGTATTTCGCGCCGCGCCCCGCCGCGTGGGTTTCAACGCGGTGCTGCAAATCATTAGTCCAGCCGGTGTAGAGACTGCCGTCTCCACAGCGTAGAATGTACACATAGTTCACCGGCGCACCTGCTTGACGTTTTTTTCAAAATTCGAGCGCGGCCCCATGACAACGCGGCCACAGCCGAGACAGCGCAGTTTTAAATCCGCTCCCGTGCGCATGACCTCCCACTCGCGGCTGCCGCAGGGGTGGAGCTTCTTCATTATCAGCACATCGCCGAGCTGTATATCCATTACTTTTTAATCTCCTCCCAATAGCGCCGCGCGGCCTGTTCGGTCTTGTTGTCGCCGTACTCGTAATAGCGCGCGTTTTTTAGGTCGTCGGGCAGGTACTGCTGCTTGACCCAGTGGCCGTGGTAGTTGTGCGGGTACTTATAGCCCTGCTCGCGCTCAAAGCCCGCGCCGTCAGCATGGACATTCTGCAGCTCGCGCGGGAAAGCACCCACGTGCCCGGCGCGCACATCGGCTATGGCCGCGTCTATGGCCATGCAGGCGGTATTTGACTTCGGCGCGGTGGCGAGCACCAGCGCCGCCTCCGCCAGCGGCAGGCGCGCCTCCGGCAGGCCGAGCTGCAAGGCGCTGTCCACACAGGCTTTGACTATCGGCACGGCCTGCGGGTAGGCAAGGCCTATATCCTCACTCGCCGAGCATAAAAGGCGGCGGCACACGCCGATAAGGTCACCCGCCTCCAAAAGCCGGGCGAGGTAGTGCATGGCCGCATCCGGGTCTGAGCCGCGGAGGGATTTCATCAGCGCGGAGAGTGAGTCAAAATGCTCGTCCCCGTCCCGGTCATAGCGCATGGAACTGCGCTGCGAGATGGCGAGCGCGTCGGCAAGGCTGATGCTGTGCCGGCCGACGGCGGTGGAGAAAAGAAGTTCCACGGCGTTTATCGCCTTGCGCACATCGCCCCCGCAGGAGGAGGCGAGACGCGGCAGCACGCCGGCCTCAATCTCCAGCGGCTCCGCGCGGCGCGAGTTCATAATACTCACCGCGCGCTCTACCGCGCGCTGCACGTCCTCCGGCGAGACGACCTTGAATTCAAACACGGTCGAGCGGCTCAAAATAGCCTTGAACACGCAGAAATAGGGGTTTTCCGTCGTGGAGGCGATGAGCGTTATGCGCCCGTCCTCTATAAATTCCAGCAGGCTTTGCTGCTGCTTTTTGTTGAAGTACTGAATTTCATCAAGATAGAGCAGCACGCCGCCGGGGGTGAGGAAAGTGTCAAGCTCGTCGATGATAGCCTTGATGTCGGCAATACCGGCGGTCGTGGCGTTGAGCTTACGCAGAGTGCGGTTTGTGCGCTCGGCTATGATGCGGGCAACGGTGGTTTTGCCCGTGCCGGAGGGGCCGTAAAATATCATGTTGGGTATCTGCCCGCTCTCAATTATGCGGCGGAGCATACCATCCTCACCGAGAATGTGCCCCTGACCCACGACCTCGTCTAAATTTGAGGGGCGTATCTCGTCGGCAAGCGGTTTATACATATCTGGCACCTCCATAAGTTTTTATTTATTATAGCATCGGCAGACAAGGACACACAGGGTTTTGACGGGCAGAAAAACGCCCATGCGGCTTCAAAGCCCTTGACAATACACAAAGTATTCTCAGCGGGCTTTTCATTGCCTGAGCGCATTTCTGCTCCGGCAAAACTGCGAGCACCTGCCAGCGATGAATTTATGAGCGATTTTTTCTTTTTGAGATGCAGGGGCTGCGCCCATCAAAGCGAAAAGAGCAGAAAGCGTTAAAGACGCGCTGTCAGGCGCGTGAGACTGTCAAAAAACTATGCTGCAATGTAAAGAAAACAGAGCAGCAGGGGAG
>CAUABY010000010.1 GCA_958427375.1 uncultured Eubacteriales bacterium | reverse complement strand
AAGGACAGAAGCAGCGGCAGCCACGTCAGAATAGTTGGCTGAGTGCCGCAAAAAATATAAAAACTGAGGTGCATAAATGTATTTTGATACTCATGCCCACTATGATGACGCGGCCTTTGACGCCGACCGTGACGAACTGTTAGCCGCGCTGCCCTCCGCCGGTGTGGACTGTGTTATAGACCCCGGCTGTGATGTGGAGAGCAGCCGCCGCGCGCTTGAGCTGAGCGATGCTCACATCAATGTGTATGCCGCGGTTGGCTTTCACCCGGAGGAGATAAGCAAATTCACCCCCACCGCGCTTGACGAACTGCGCCGCCTCGCACAGCACCAAAAGTGTGTTGCCATCGGCGAGATAGGCTTGGACTATTACTGGGACGACAGCCATAAACAGGAGCAGGGCGAGCTTTTTGACGCGCAGCTTCGCATGGCGCTTGAACTGAATAGACCCGTTATCATCCACGACCGTGAGGCGCATGCCGACTGCCTCGCGGCGGTGAGTAAATATCCTGATTTGCGCGGCGTGTTCCACTGCTACTCCGGCAGCGCGGAGATGGCAAAGCAGCTTTTGAAGCAGGGCTGGTATCTCGGCTTTGATGGACCTGTGACCTATAAAAACGCGAAAAAAGCCCTCGAAGTGTTGGAAATCTGCCCCATGGAGCGAATACTCATTGAGACGGACAGCCCTTATCTCAGCCCTGTACCCAACAGGGGCAAGCGCAACGACTCGCGCAATCTCATCCATATCGCGCAGAAGATAGCCGAGATAAAAGGGCTTACAGCGGAAGAGGTCGCACAGCACACCGCGCAAAACGCTAAGCGCCTTTTTGAAATAGGCTGACCTGCACAAGAGAATGTCAGCACAGCATATTATAAATTATGAAAACAATATTACGACAACAATAATATGTAAACAAGATTATGTAAATTATATTATGCAAATGCAAAAAGCTGACAGTTTGAGACAAGCAGGAAATAAGGCGCAAAAGCGGACAGAATGCCGCTGGTAATTTCTTAACAACAAAGAACGAAAATATGAAAGAATCCCGCCGAATTTCGGCGGGATTACTTATCTCAAATTATATCTCTCGTGTGCTATCAGCCCCAGCTTGCGTACCAGCCTGAGTAGTCCGCGCCCTGAGATGTCGCCTCATATGTGCCGTCGAGCTTTGATAAAACACGATTGTACTGCTCGCTGTCAACCTCATAGGGAGTGGGGCAGTATGTGTTGTAGTTGTCCGCTTTCCTTGAGGCACCCTCAATATTGCTGCTGACACAGCAGGGGACGACATCATAACCGTCAGTAGTGACTGTCCCATCAATATCGCGCTTTAGCTTAACCTGTATAATGGCAGTGTCAGGGTCGGATGGCGCCGTATGTCCGCCAAAGACCCAGTTTCCGAGGCTGTACAGAATCAGTGTGCCGTTGTACTCCTCAATAGGCTGCAAACAGTGCGGGTGAGAGGCGTATACAAGGTCAGCACCGGCATCAGCAACGGCATGGGCGAGCGTGGTTTGGTTGGAATTGGGCTCATAGAATTTTTCCTGCCCCCAGTGGAACATGCAGATAACATAGTCCGCGCCCTGCTCCTCGCGGAGGGATTTGACAGCCGCGACAGCGGCGTCCGTCTTGAAATCGGGGCGCATATCGTTGCCGGCGGTGTATATGCCGAGCTTAATGCCGTTCGGGGTGGTTACAATCTGCGACTGACCCTCAACGCCGTAGGGCAGACCTACTGCGTCAAGAACGGCGGTGGTGCTGTCAAGCCCGGCCTGACCGAAGTCCATACTGTGATTGTTGGCGGTAGTCACAAAATCAACGCCGCCCTCGGTCATAATGTTTATATACGCGGTGGGCGCAAGGAAATAGAACATCTGTGAGGAGCCTATCTTCGTGTCTGAAAAGCTGCACTCAAGGTTTGCCAGCGTATACTCATCGTCCTTGAAGTATTCAACGGTGTTGGAGAATGGATATGAATAATCCTCGCCCACGGTTTTGGGCAGGCCGACGTCGCTGTTTACAAACTGAGTGGCTGCCCAGAGTGTGCAGTCGCCAATGCAGGAAAGCGTGAAATACTCCGGCTGGGGTTCGGGCGTGGGCTCCGGAGTGGGTTCGGGCGTTGCGGCGGGCGTGGGCTCGGCGCTCGGCGCGGGGCTTGCCTCGGCCATGGTCTGCTGTGCCTTTTCCTGCTCTGCCTCAAGCTTCACAACATCAAGCCGCGCCTTGAAAAGCAGCACCATCACCATTGCCAGCATAAGCAGTATCAAACTTTGTAATATAGTAGTCAAAGTCTTATTCATCTATATAACCTCTGCGTCTTTTACGGTTTTACTATTATACATTTTCTTACCCACAGCGTCAAGATATGCATATACGTGTTAGACGCACAAAATTGGAATATGTTTCACCCAAAAACAAAATAAAAAGGTGCAGGCAAAGCTGCCTGCACCCGGAGAGGGAGGGTGGCGGAAACCTGAGGAGATCACAGTAAACCGCCGATTTTAACGAATATAGGAGCGAAAACCAGTGACACAACAGTCATCAGTTTTATAAGTATGTTGATGGAGGGGCCAGAGGTGTCCTTGAACGGGTCGCCCACGGTGTCACCGACAACTGCGGCCTTGTGCGCGTCAGAGCCTTTGCCGCCGTGATGGCCTTCCTCAATGTATTTCTTCGCGTTGTCCCAAGCGCCGCCCGCGTTGGACATGAATATAGCGAGCAGCACACCGGTCACGAGAGAACCTGCCAGGAGGCCGCCGAGCGCCGCGGGCCCAAAGAGGATGCCGACGAGCAGGGGAGCGATAACCGCCATCAGGCCGGGCACGAGCATTTCATGCAGAGCGGCCCTGGTGGAGATGGATACGCAGGTGCCATAGTCGGGCTTCGCCTTGCCCTCAAGAATTCCCGGAATCTCACGGAACTGGCGGCGCACCTCTTCAATCATCTTGTATGCCGCCTTGGAGACGGAGTCCATAGTCATGGCGGAGAATGCGAAGGGGAGCATGCCGCCGATTAGCAGACCGATGACAACATAAGGGCTTAAAAGGTCGAGCACGTTGAGTTGGACCTCGGTCGCGTAGGACACGAAGAGCGCGAGCGCGGTGAGCGCGGCAGAGCCAATCGCAAAGCCTTTGCCCATTGCGGCAGTGGTGTTGCCGACCGCGTCGAGCTTGTCGGTTATCTCGCGCACGTGCGGGTCAAGGCCGCTCATCTCGGCAATGCCGCCGGAGTTATCGGCAATCGGGCCGTACGCGTCAACCGCGACAGTGATACCGGTGGTACACAGCATACCAACCGCGGCAAGGGCTATGCCGTAGAGGCTGCCGGTCACGCTGTAGGAGATGTAAATACCAAAGCAGATGAGGATGATGGGCACCCATGCGCTCATCATGCCGACGGCCACGCCGCTGATTATGGTAGTGGCGGAGCCGGTCTCGGACTGATCGGCAATGCGCTTGACGTATTTGTAGTCACCGGAGGTATAAATCTCAGTCGCCTGACCGATGACGAGGCCGACGATTATACCGGCAATGATAGCCACAGAGTAGCTGAGAGTGCCGAAGAAGCAGCAGCTCAAAATAAGCGAGAAGATAATGACAATCGCGGCGGACACATAAGAGCCCATTTTCAGCGCCTTGTGCGGGTTGGAGTTATCCTTGCCGCGCACAAAGAAAGTGGCGATAATGGAGGCGATAATGCCAACAGCGGCAATTGTGAGCGGGAAGAAAGTACCGGCGCCGTTGAAAAGCCCTTTCACCGCCACGCCAAGGGTCAGCGCGGAGACTATTGCGCCCACGTAAGACTCGAACAGGTCAGCGCCCATACCGGCCACGTCGCCCACGTTGTCACCGACGTTGTCGGCAATGACTGCGGGGTTGCGCGGGTCGTCCTCAGGTATGCCAACCTCAACCTTGCCCACAAGGTCAGCGCCGACATCAGCGGCCTTGGTGTATATGCCGCCGCCCACACGAGCAAAGAGCGCAATGGACGAAGCGCCAAGAGAGAAGCCGAAGAGTATATTATAGTTGCCGGTGGCTATGTATATAACGCTGCATCCCAAAAGGCCAAGGCCGACCACACACATACCCATAACTGAGCCGCCGGAAAAGGCGATTGAGAGCGCGCGGTTCATGCCGTGCTCCATAGCGGCGTTTGCAGTGCGTACGTTGGCGCGCGTTGCGACTTTCATCCCGCAAAAGCCCGCGAGGATGGAGAAGAGCGCACCCACCGCAAAGCAGACGGCTGTACCAATATCAATGAAAACAGCCACAAGCACAAATAAAACGACTATAAAAATCGCCAGAATTTTATATTCAGAACGCAAAAAGGCGTCTGCGCCCTCAGATATCGAGGCGGCAATCTCCTGCATTCTCTCATTGCCGGGGGCGGCCTTTTGTACAAAACGCGCTTTATACAGTGCGAAAATTAGCGCCAACAGTGCCGCAATGGGCACTAACCATATCAAGTTACTCATCCTTTTTTCTCCTTTTCATGTTAAATAAGCCGAATGCTTATATGTGCATATTAACTGATAAATGCGGATTTTACAAGGTGTAAAATCGCGCTTTATGGTCAAATTATACAAGTTCGTGCAAAATGCTGAAAAACTCAGCCGTATAAGCATACGAAAAGGAAAAATGCACAAATAATACGTCAACTTTTTTTACAGAATCAAGTAAAAAATATGACAATAACTTGAAATGATAAAAACTGAAGAAAATAATCAATTTTTTGCATTTGTTTAAATTAAATATTTTCCGCTATCAGGTGATTTGGAATTATTCAAATTACACAATTAACGAGAAAAGCTGGATAAAGCACTGAATTAACTGTGCCGCGGCCGGTTTTTGCTGAAAAAGCGCTTGCCACGGACTGGACTTATACTATATAATATATGTATAATGGGCAGAAAGGCACGGGTACAAATCAGGCGGCGGGCGGCCTTGGAAGCGGACTAAAAAATTTTTTGAAAAAGAGGAAACTTTTTCTCGTAAAATTCGTTATATAAGTACAATGAAAAGGCGCGCCGAAAACGGCGGTGAAGCTGCACTATATCTTGCGGCGGATGTAAAAATGATGGTCAAAATATAGAGAAATTACAAAACGGTAAAAAATATTGAAAATTTTCTAAAAAAGTTCTTGCAATTTCGGAAACAATATGTTACATTATGAGTGACCTTTAAGAGGCCGGCGGTTTTTATATCCGCGCGAGATAGTAATATAAATCTCATAAGGGGGATTTTTAGAATGAAAGCAAAGAAACTCATTTCGGCGCTGCTGCTGGTTTGCATGCTGGCAAGCGTCATGTCCGTCAGCGCTTTTGCCGCTGAGATTGTGCCAGATCCTGAATCAACAGAAGAGCCTGCTGTCGTAGATGTTCCTGCGCTTGATGATGGTATCATGCCGCAGGCAGGTAGTAATATTACGTTGGCTGCTGAAAGCACCACTGTCAGAGTCGGCGGTAAAATCAAGTTGACAGCTGACGGTACGGATTTTGCACAGTGGATGATTGAACCGCTTTATCAGGATTATGGTACTATTGATATTCCGACAAACCGTACAGTTACTTTTACTGCAACAAAGGCCGGAACTATTCAGATCAGTGCCCTTGCTAAGGATGGCGTAAACAAAGAGACTCTTACGATCACCATTACTGACATCCGCACTCCTATTGTTGTATGTGATGTACCTCAGCTTGTTCTGGATGAATTTGGAAATGCCAAGGCCTACTTCTCTGTATCCAACCGAGAGAACCCCGATGAGCAGTTCACATGGAAATATGTCACCTCTCCCAGTGGTGTTGAAGTAATCAAGCAGGCCGCAGACTATAAGACCGGCTTAGACCTTTGGGCAGGCAAGGGCAACGGCACTGTCACTGTCACCGCGACAGACAAGTACGGCGTTTCCGGCAGCCTGACTATTCCGGTAAACTCTGCGGAAGGCGTTGATACCTCTATCTCTCCCAAGACCGTTACCTGGAGCAGGGGTCAGGGCAACCTCACTTTCACCGTTAAGCCGAACTTCTTCGCCGCTTACATGGACGGCGTCTGCTTCACCGGCAGCGGCAACACCGATAAGTACACTCACGTTTGGAGCAGCAAGAACTTTGTCATCAAGTCCTCTTACCTTGCCACTCTCTCCGTCGGCCAGCACACCCTCCGTGTTGACACCGTGTATGATGACGGCACCGCCGCAGGCTCTGTCTATGCCACCATCACCATAAACGGCACTGCCAGCGCCATCTATGGCGACAATGTCCACGTGCGCGGCAACTCCAATAACCTCATCTTCACCTCCAGCGGCGGTGTGCGCAATGTCTACATAAGCAATCAGCTTATCGACCCGGCAAACTACACCCTCAGCTCTGACGGCAAGACCCTCACGCTGAAGGCGAACTTCCTCAACCTGCTCAACTATGGTACCTACACCATGAGGCTTGACACCAATAACGGCGGCACGGAGACCACCACCTTCCGTATCGTCACCGCGAACTACGCCCCTGCAACTGGCGATGAGAGCAATCTCGCCATCTGGGTAGCGGTGCTGATTATCTCCGGCGCCGGTGCTGTTGCACTCATCCCGCGCAGAAAGAAAGAGATGTAATATACTCTCTTGAGGATACATAACTAAATCACAACGCCCCGGTGAAAGCCGGGGCGTTTAGTCTGTAAAAGCGGAATTGGCGGGGCAAATTCCCGCCAGACCAAGAGCCGCCCGCTTTGCGGTGTGCGCTTGGATAAGGAAATCAGGTACAGTGTATGGATTTAATCTACAAAGACAGCTCTCTTGTGGTGTGCGTAAAGCCGCCGCGCGTACTCTCAACCGATGAGCCCGGCGGCATGCCGGAGCTTGTGCGTGCCGCGCTCGGCGGAGATGCCGATGTGCGCACGGTGCATCGGCTTGACCGCGTTGTCTCCGGCTTGATGGTGCTTGCGCGCGGCGCGAAAGCCGCGTCGGAGCTCAGCCGCCAGATACGCGAGGACGAGTTTGAAAAGCGCTACATCGCCGCAGTTCACGGCGACGCGGGCGACGGCGGCACAATGACGGACCTCCTCTATCGTGACAAGGCGCGCAAGATGACCTTCGTCACCGACAAGCCGGGCAAGGGCGTGCAGGAGGCGGTGCTCGACTATGAAACCCTTGCGCGCGCCGACGGTATGAGCAAGGTGAAAATCACCCTGCGCACAGGGCGCACACATCAAATCCGCTGTCAATTTGTCTCGCGCGGCTGCCCCATCGTCGGCGACAGGAAGTACGGCACGCTAACATACGGGGACTGTGATATCGCGCTGTGGTCGCATGAGCTTAGCTTCACGCATCCCGAAACAGGGGAGCGCCTGCGCTTTTCCGCCGAACCGCCGGAAGTCTGGCCGTGGACGGCGTTTGAATAAAATATTGAAGCTGAATAGAATATTGAAGCATGAAAAACAGCGCGGCTGAAAAAGCCGCGCTGTTTGAGACTGTCAAAAAACTATGCTGCAATGTAAAGAAAACAGAGCAGCAGGGGAGCTTGAGGGGGCAAGGCCCGCCTCAAATACAATAAACCGCCGCCGAAAAGCCTTGAAAATCAAGGCTTTTCGGGCGAAGCAGCATTTTGATACCATCAAAATGCTCGGCGGATGAAGCGGTCAAAAAAGTCTATTTCAGACTTTTTTGACAAGCTGAAACAGCGCGGCTGAAAAAGCCGCGCTGTTTTTGCGTCTGGGTATGGTATGTTACTCCTGTGTGCAGGCCTCAGCACAGCGGCGCGAAGATGCGCAGTATGCCGTCGAGCAGACGGCGGCGGCGCCTGTTGTTCAGCGTTTGCAGCACTGATTTGCCCATCGAGTCGACAAAGTCGGTTTTCAAATCCTTGAGCAGGGAAGCGTCATAGAAAAGAGAGTTGTTCTCAAAATGCAGAAACAGACTGCGGTAATCGAGGTTTACAGTGCCAATCGCGCCGACGAGGTCATCGGCAAGGCAGGCCTTAGCGTGAACAAAGCCGGGCGTGTATTCGTAAATCTTCACGCCGCCGTCAATCAGCGTTTTGTAATAACTGCGCGACATTCGGAAGATGAGCTTCTTGTCGGGGATGCCCGGCATGATTATGCGCACATCAACCCCGCGCTCCGCCGCGCGTATCATAGCCTCTTGCAGCTCAATTCCGGGAGTGAGATAGGGCGTGTAGAACCACACATAATTTGACGCCAGCGACAAAATGTCGATGTACAAGCTGTTGCTGATTGACTCGTCACTCAGCGGGGAGTTGCAAAAGCTCAGCACGAAGCCGTCGGGCACACGCTCATTCTGCTCTTCCGGTGTATAATCGGGCAGCTCAAATATGGCCTCTTCCGCCTGACGCTCGGCGAAAGCGTTCCAGAATTGCAGGAACATCTCAATAAAGCAGGCCACGGGCTTGCCGGTTATGCGAAAGCCGATGTCCTTCCAGTGGCCGAAGCGCTCAATGTGATTGATATACTCGTCAGCGAGATTGATGCCGCCCGTGTAGGCGATTTTGCCGTCGATAATCAGCATCTTCTTGTGGTCACGGTAGTTAAGCGTGCCGCCGATTGCCAGCACAGGGTTAAAGGCAACACAGCGTATGCCGCTCTCGCGCAGTTTGAAGCGCTCGTGTGCGGAGAAGGTGGAAATACTGCCTACATCGTCATACATCAGCCGCACGTCAACCCCGGCGGCGGCCTTCTCTTTCAGTATATCCACAATGGAATCAAACATCAGCCCGTGGTTTATAATAAAATACTCCACATAGATGTACTTTTCCGCGCGCTTCAAATCCTCAAGCATGTCCGGAAACATATCGTCGCCGAGCGGGTAGTACTTCGCGCCCTCGTTTTCCATCACGGGGTAGCCGGTCTTGTTGTACACATATTGAAATGTCTGCGCAAGGCGGGGTGACTGCTCGCGCAAAATCCCCATAATCTCATCGTTATTCGCCTTAACCTTGGGCATCACCTTGTCGAGACGGCGGGCGAGTGGGCGGGTGGTGCGCTTGTTGCCGAAGAGGAGGTAGAGCAGCGCGCCCGCAACGGGAAAGGCGAGTATCACCATCAGCCATAAAGTTTTGTATGACGGCTCGTCGCGCTTCATAAGAATGAACAGCACGAGCAGCACGGCCAGAACCTCCAAAACAATGTTTATGGTTGTGGAGTACGGGCTGAGCCACGTATAAACAGCGTAAATTGCGAGCGCCTGCAAAGCAACAGCCGGCAGTGCAGTAAGTACCCTCAAAAATGTTTTGTGCATTTCATCCTCCAATCCCGAAAAGAATAAACCACTTTCAATTTAATATATTATACCAAATATCGGGCGTAAAATCAAATGTACATCTACCCCAGCTTATATTCCGTGTTTAGTATATCTTACGATAATCAACGCTTATTCAACTTAAATTCACGAAATGTTGATGTTCAATTGAAGCACGGTTGCAGTTAGATTAATAAAATACAGCCGAAAATGAAAAAGAATGGAGCTTTTGTATGAAAGAGAAACTGAGCGGCTTTTGGGGCTGTGTGCTGTACGCGGCGGTGCTGGGCGTGCTGTCGTTCATGCTGGGGCGAATAGTGCCCAAAACGTGGTTTAAAAGCGATAAGTTCCCGTATCGCGTGAAAGACGGGGAAAAGAAAGTGTTTGACTATCTTAAAGTGAAAAAGTGGCAGGCCAAAGTGCCTGATATGAGCAGAATTTTCAGCCGCATCATGCCGGAAAAGCGCATCACGGCGGACACTCTGCGTGACGTGCCGCGCATGCTGCAAGAAACCTGCGTGGCGGAGTTTACCCACGCGGCGCTCAGCATTTGCGGACTTGGGATGCTTTTCATCTGGCCGGGCGTCGGCGGTGTTGTGGCGGCGCTTGTATATATCCTTGTCGGCAATCTGCCCTTTGTAATCATCCAGCGCTATAACCGCCCGCGCCTGCAAAAGCTTTATGACATGCAGCAACGCAAAAAAGGAGCAAACAAATGAAAACCCTGATATTGAGCTGCAATACCGGTGAGGGTCACAACTCCTGCGCCAAGGCGATAAAAGAATGCTTCGAGGCACACGGGGAGAGCTGTGACATCACGGACTCACTGCTTTTTATCTCCGAAAAGGCCTCCAAATTCATCTGCAACTGGCACGTGCGCATCTACAGGCATATGCCGCGGCTTTTCAAAAATGGTTATAAGGATGCCGAGAACAACAGCAGGCTCTTTGAGAAAGATTCGCTCGTGTATGATTACCTCACCTCCGGCTCTGAGCGGATGTACGAGTATATCTTGGAAAACGGCTATGACTGCGTAATCTGTACACATATTTTCCCGGCGCTTGCCCTCAGCGACATGCTGGAAAAGCACCACCTGCCGCTCGTGACCGCCTTTGTCGGCACGGACTATACCTGCTCGCCCGGCACGGGTGAATCGGACTTGCAGCATTATTTCATCCCGGCCGAGAGTCTGAGAGATGAGTTTGCTGCTGGGGGAGTGCCGCGGGAACGCATAATCGCCAGCGGCCTGCCCGCCCGCGCCGGGTTCTATGCCGGCGGGGACAAGGAGGCGGCGCGCCGCGCCATCGGTATATATCCCACTCACAACCACGCGCTGATTATGTGCGGCAGTATGGGCTGCGGCCCTATCCCGGAAATAGTTGAGGCCATGGCCGAAAGCCTCAGCCCTGCGCAGGAGCTTACGGTTATCTGTGGCTCCAACGGGAGGCTGTATGAGAAGCTGGAGATGGACTATCTCATGTGCCCCAATATACACATAGAGGCGCGGGTGGAGGATATGCCGCTTTATATGCGCTCGGCGGATTTGTATATTACAAAGCCGGGCGGACTGAGCACGACGGAGGCGGCGGCCATGCACCTGCCCATGCTGCTCATAGACGCGGTTGCGGGCTGTGAGGAGCATAATCTGGACTTCTTTGTGGAAAACGGCGGCGCCGTCACGGCGGACACGCCTGAAGGCTTGGCAGGCGCGGCAATAGAGCTGCTGTCCAACCCGCAAAAACTCAACGAAATGTCGCAGGCGCTTGCGAGTGTGCAGCATGAAAATCCTGCCGAGCTTATATATAAAGAATTGAGGTCACATGCAGACAAATAAAACCGATTTAAGAAATTTCCGTTTCAGCAGGCTCAATACCCCTGAGTACAGCCATTTGCGCCTGCTCCTTTATTGGCCGGTGTACGGCCTGCTCTTCTCCTTCGTCGAGCGGGGCTATAATCCGGGCAGCTATATCGTGATGCACTGCGCGCTCGATGATTATATACCGTTTTGCGAATTTTTCCTGATACCATACCTCTTCTGGTTCGCGTATTTGGCGGGCAGTGTGGCGTATACGCTCTTTTTTGATGTGGATTCGTTCAAAAAAGAGATGAAATTTATCATGCTTACATATTCATTCACCATTTTGGTGTATTTCATTTGCCCCACCTGTCAGAATCTGCGCCCTGCGGAGTTTGCGCGCGATAATATCCTCACGCGCTTCATTGCCGGGTTTTACGCCTTTGACACCAATACAAACGTCTGCCCGTCGCTTCATGTCATCGGCTCTTTCGCGGCAATGTTCGGCCTGTGGAACGCCCCGCGTTTCAAAAGCCGCCCCTGCCGCGCGGCAAACATCACCGCCTGTGCTTTAATCTGCCTGTCAACGCTTTTTATGAAGCAGCACTCGGTGCTTGACGTGCTGGTCGCCCTGCCGGTGTGCGTCATAGGCTATATCCTCGCTTTCCGCGTGAGCGGGCACAGTGCCGTCAAATCCACAAGGAACAAGGCGCAAAAGGCTTGGCTTTAAGGCCGCGCGCACGCATTGTGCAAGGAAAAACTGCCGGGAGAGCTGTTTCAACTCTCCCGGCAGTTTGAAATATGCGGCGGCACGAAGCCCCATGGGAAAAAATATTTTGAAAATTTTAATTTTTGTTCATTTTTGCATATTTAAATAAAAAATAATGCTGTTATAATACATGATTATAAAAAATTTTTTAGTAAAGGTGCAGTATGGTCACTCAGTTAGTACGGGAAAGCGCCGCAAATGCGGCAGGGACAAAAACTAAATATCTCCTGGGTATAGATATCGGTTCCACCACCGTCAAATTCCATTTACAAAAAGATGATGAGGAGCTCTTCTCATGCTATGAGCGGCATTTCAGCAAGGTCAGGGAGAAAACTGACGAGCTTGTAAACGCGCTCTCGGCCTATCTCGCGGATGACGATGAGATGAAGGTCGTTATCTCCGGCTCGGCCGGTATCGGCGTTGCGGAGAGTGCGGATGTGGCTTTCGTGCAGGAGGTCTTTGCCACCGGCGAGGCCATCGGCAGGCTTGAGCCGGATACGGACGTTGTCATCGAGCTTGGCGGGGAGGACGCGAAGATAATCTTCTTCGACAGGGGCGGCATGGACGAAAAGATGAACGGCTCCTGCGCGGGCGGCACCGGCGCATTTATAGACCAGATGGCGATACTTTTGAACGTCACACCCGCGGAGCTTGACGAGCTGAGCCAAAGGCACACGCAAATCTATCCCATCGCCTCGCGCTGTGGCGTCTTTGCCAAGACCGATATTCAGCCGCTCATCAATCAGGGCGCGAAGAAGGAGGACATTGCCGCCTCCATCTATCAGGCGGTCGTCAACCAGACCATAGCCGGGTTAGCGCAGGGGCGTAAAATCGAGGGCAAGGTGGTGTTCCTCGGCGGCGCGCTCTATTACTGCAAGGGCCTGCGCGAACGCTTTATTGATACGCTGAAGTTAAGCCCCGACAAGGCCATAACGCCGGACTATGCCAATACTTCCGTAGCGTACGGCGCGGCGCTCTATGCCGAAGAAAACGGCACCGAGCTCACGTATGGTGAGCTTAAAGAGCGCATTGCAAGCTCACGGAGAAAGAGCGGCACCATAGCCACGGCCAAGCCGCTCTTTGAAAACCAGGCCGAGTATGACGCGTTCTGTGCGCGCCACGCGAGGGCGAACGTGCAGCAAAAGAGCGCGGCGGACTATTCCGGCGACGCGTACATAGGCATAGACTGCGGCTCAACCACCACGAAGCTCGTCCTTTTGGACATGGATAAAAATATCCTCTACTCGTACTATGCCGGTAATAACGGCGACCCGGTCAACGTCGTCAAGGAGCAGCTGGGTAAAATCTATGAGCTTTGCGGCGACAGAATAAATATCAAATCCGCCGCCGTCACAGGCTATGGTGAGGAGCTTATCCAGAGCGCTTTCGGCGTGGACTTCGGTATTGTCGAGACGATAGCGCACTTCACCGCCGCCAAGCACTTTAACCCAGGCGTTGAGTTCATCTTGGATATCGGCGGGCAGGACATCAAATGCTTCAAAATCCGCAATAACGCCATTGACTCCATCACCTTGAACGAGGCCTGCTCCTCCGGCTGCGGCTCATTTATTGAGACCTTTGCCGCGGCAATGGGCTATCCAATCGCGGAGTTTGCCAAGCTCGCGCTCTTTGCCGAGCACCCGGTGGATCTCGGCTCGCGCTGCACGGTGTTTATGAACTCCTCCGTCAAGCAGGCACAGCGTGACGGCGCGACGGTCGGTGATATAAGCGCGGGGCTCTCCATCTCCGTTGTGAAAAACGCGCTGTATAAGGTCATCCGCACCTCAAGCCCGGATGAGCTTGGTAAGCAGCTCGTTGTGCAGGGCGGCACGTTTTTGAACGACGCTATTTTGAAAGCCTTTGAGGACGAGATAGGCAGAGAGGTCATCCGCCCGAATATAGCCGGGCTCATGGGCGCGTTCGGCGCGGCGGTCTATTCTATGAAAAATACGGCCGCAAGGTCAAAGCTCATCTCTGCGCAGGAGCTCGCGGCCTTTGAGCATAAGTCGCGCCCCATCACCTGCGGCGGCTGCACAAACCACTGCAATATGACGGTAAACACCTTCTCAAACGGCGCGCGCTTCATAAGCGGCAATAAGTGCGACAGAGGCTCCGGCAAGATGAAGCAGAGCGCGGAGCTGCCCGACGTGTACGACGTTAAATATAACTATATCACAAGCCTTGAGAGTAAGCCTGCGGGCAGGAAAATCGGCCTGCCGCTTGCGCTCGGCATGTATGACCTTGCGCCATTCTGGAACGCGCTTTTCACGGACCTCGGCTTTGAGGTTGTGCTCTCTGGCAAGTCCAGCAAGGATATATACTTCAAGGGTCAGTATACCATTCCCTCTGACACCGTTTGCTATCCGGCCAAGCTCATGCACGGCCATATTCAGGCGCTCATAGAAAAGGGCGTGGACTATATCTTCTACCCCAGCATCACCTATAACGTCAAGGAAGAGGGCACGGATAATAACTATAACTGCCCCGTCGTTGCCTACTACAGCGAGCTTTTGAGCAAGAATGTGGATAACATAGGCTCTGTGCCGTTTTTGTACCCGTATATTGACATAAACAGCAGAAAAAGCCTGATTTTCGCGCTCACGGCTGCCTTTAAGGGCAAGGAGAAGCTGACAAAGCGCGCGCTGAACCACGCCATTGACGCGGGGTACGCCGCGCTCAATGAATACCGCGCGACGGTGGAAAAGGCCGGGCGCGAGGCCATGGAGTACGCGGAACAGAATAATAAGCTCGTGCTCATCTTAGCGGGGCGTCCATACCATATTGACCCGGAGATAAACCACAGCATAAACCAGCTTGCGCGCAGTCTCGGCTTCGTCATCGTTTCCGAGGACTCTGTGTGCAATCTCGCCAAGGCAGAGTCTGTGCATGTGCTCAACCAGTGGACCTATCATTCAAGAATGTATAAAGCTGCGCAGTTTGCGCTTGAGCATGACAATGTGCAGCTTGTCCAGCTCGTCTCCTTCGGCTGCGGACTTGACGCCATCACAACTGACGAGGTTAAGAGCATCATGGAAAACGGCGGCAAGCTCTATACCCAGATTAAAATTGACGATATCACGAACTTAGGCGCGGTCAAAATCAGGCTTCGCTCCCTGCTCGGCGCGCTGGAAAGAGGGGATCAATATGACGGACATTAATGCGGCAGAATTTACAAAGGAAATGGCCGAGAGCTATACCATACTCGTGCCGCCAATGGTGCCCGTGCATGAAAAGCTCTTCTTCCCGATGATGAACGAGTGGGGCTATCACATCAAAATGATGGAAAACTCAGGCGAGCTTGTCATGCGTAAGGGGCTGAAGTACTGCCACAATGACACCTGCTACCCCGCGCAAATCTGCATCGGCGAGATGATGGACGCAATTGAGAGCGGCGAGTATGATACAAATAAGCTCGCTTTCATCATCACCCAGACCGGCGGCGGCTGCCGCGCGTCAAACTACATAGCGCTCATGCGCAAAGCCTTGAATAACGCGGGCTATGGCCATATCCCCGTGATTTCAATGAACTTTTCCCGCAACCTTGAGCATAGCAAGGGCTTCACGCTCACCCTGTCCATGCTCTACAGAATGTTCTATTTCATGTATATCGGCGACCTGCTTGTCACGCTCAAAAACCAGTGCGCGCCATATGAGCTCATCCCCGGCGAGACTCAGCGCCATATGGACAGGTGGATAGCCGAGGTGCCCGCACGCTTTGGCCGCTATAAGAAGTTTGGCTATGGCGATATCAAAAAGTGCTACCGCGAGATAGTTGAGGATTTTGCCTCCATCCCGCGCCGCCATGAGCAAAAGCCCAAGGTCGGCATAGTGGGGGAGATCTTCGTCAAGTTCTCGCCATACGGGAATAATGAGCTTGAAAACTTCCTCACAGCCAACGGCGCGGAGCCGGTGCTCGGCGGCCTTGCGGACTTCTGCATGTACTGTGTCAAAAACGGCATGATTGATTTTGAGCTCTATAAATCCAAGATGCTCAAGGGGCTCGGCATGGATGCTGCCACACATATCATGATGGCAAAGCAGATGGACGTGATAAAAACCATCAGAAAGTACTCGGATTTTCACCCCAGCGCGTATTTCGGCGATGTGCTCAAGGCCACCAAGGGCTTTATCAATAACGGCGTGAAGATGGGCGAGGGCTGGCTTCTGACCGGGGAAATGCTCGAATTCTGCCAGAGCGGGATAAAGAACATCGTCTGCGCCCAGCCTTTCGGCTGCCTGCCGAATCATATCGTCGGCAAGGGCATGATAAAGGGCGTTAAAGCGCTCTACTCAGATGCCAATATCGTGCCTATAGACTATGACTTCTCCTCCACAAGGACGAATCAGGAAAACCGCATAAAGCTCATGCTCGCCAATGCCTATAAAAATATGACCGCACAGAGCACTATCGGCACGCATAAAAGCGCCGTGAATGAGTGAGCGGGAACCGCCCGCCAGCTCACACTCACGCGGATTCGCCAACGGCGGCAAAAAATGCTCCCCTGTACCAAGCTTGGTACAGGGGAGCAAAACTATATTATAGATTTTTACGGTCTGCGGCCGTTGCAGAGGTAGAATATTGTCAGCAGGCCAGGGCCGCAGTGCGCGCCGATGACAACGCCGAGGTTTGTTATGCTGATTTCGCCCACGTCAGGGAAAGCTTTCTTAATCTCGTCGCGCAAATACTCTGCGTCGGCAAGGCAGTCAGCATTGAGGATGTGGATTTCAAGCCCCTTGTGCTCGCACTCGCTGAGGTCTGCCTTAACGGATTCGAGCACGTTTGCAAGCGCGTTCTTACGCCCGCGAGCCTTCTTCACAACGTCCAGCGTGCCGCCGTCGGGAACGTACAGCACGGGCTTGATGGACAGCATGCCTCCCACGAGCGCCGCGGCGTTGGATACGCGCCCGCCGATTTTGAGGTAGTTGAGGTCGTCCACCGTGAAGCGGTGGGCAATCTTGAGTTTGTTCTCCTCGCCCCAGGCGATAACCTCGTCATAGCTCATGCCCTGCTCCATGCGGCGCACCATGTTCTTAACAAGAAGGCCGAGACCGCCGGAAATGCAGCGGGTGTCCATTATGTACAGCTTGCGGTCAGGGAAATTCTTGCGCACCATGTCGCCGGCAAGGTTGGCCTTTTCAAAGGAAACGGACATTTTCTGAGACATATCAAGGTAAATAACGTCCTTGCCGGTGCTGAGCAAGGACTCGAAGAAGTCGGCATAGGCGTACTCATTTATCATTGAGGTTTTCAGCATGTCGCCCTTGCGCATCCCCGCGTAAACCGCGGCGCGGCTTTCCTCGCGGCAGTCGTCCTCAAAAAGCTGGTCGCCGATGGTGTAGGTGTAGCTGATGAAGGGAATGTTGTGCGCCTCCAGATAGGTTCTGGGCAGGTCAGAGGTGGAAGAAGTAGCTATAATATAGTCAGACATAAAAATCTCTCCTTACAATAGTAGTGGATAGTAATCCAGCATCTATAAAATACTACAATAAATTCAAGCAATTTTCAACCCATTATCAAGTATAGTTTATCTTTTCATCCAATTGCACAATAGACTGCCCCCGTTTCTACCGAATACGTCGGTTTTTCCCCATAGCGCAAAAAACCACCCGCGCCAGGGGCGCAGATGGGAAATTCAGGCACACAACATTTATATTATAATATGAATCTGAAAGCGCGTCAATAAATACGCCATAAAAACTTGTCAATACCGGCGTATTTCGTATGCCTGCACAAAAAATGGCAATAAAAATCGGATGTTCTGCCTATTGAAAATGTGCTTCGGCTTTGCTATATTATAAGCAGAAAGGGTGAGTCCGATGTACTAAGAAACACCCTGTGACATAAAAGCCACGAGAGCACAGGGATCGGCGCTGCTGATCAAAATATGCAGGAGGGCAATTGACACATAGCTTGTCTCGCTTATGAGACTTCCGAAAAAGGGATTGTAAATTATTGAAAAGTGTCTGGATTGTGTCCCGTTGATGTATGCGGTGCCTGTGGTATTCTGTAGAAAGAGAGGTAACCAAGATGTTAGATACTAAGAATTCGCAGAAGTAGCCCTTGACTGTTGATTAAAGATGAGCAGTCAAGGGCTACTTCGTTTTTATGCTTAATTAAAAGCGAATTTGTGTGTATGGCGCGGTTGATGATTAATTCGTCAGGGCGTCTATTTTTTGCGCCAATTTGCCGCGTTAATTGCCTGTGTCGGCTCCGCACCCTCAGTCGGCATGACTGCGCTCAAGTATGTGTACATTGAGATGGTTGTAGGGTATCTCAATACCGTGGCGCGCAAAGCTCTCGCGCACGGCCTCGTTCAGCGCGAAATTGACTTCCCAGTAGTCGTCCACGCCAGCCCAGCAGCGCAGACTGTATTCAATCGCGCTCTCGCCATAATTCACAAGCCGCACTTCCGGCGCGGGCTCGTCCATAATGCCTGGTACAGCCGCAATCGCGTCAAGGCAGGCGGCCTTCACGCTGTCAGTCGGCGCGTCATACGAAGCGCCGATGCTTACAACCACGCGGCGGCGGCCAAGGGTGGAGTAGTTTGTTATCTTCGCGCTGGATATGGCGCTGTTGGGCTGAAATACAATCTGCCCGTCGGCAGTCTCAATCTTGGTGTGGTTGAGCGATATCTCGCGCACAGTGCCCACGGTTCCATCGGATTCAATTACATCGCCGACCGAAAACGGGTGCGTGGAGAGAATAACGAGGCCGCCCGCCATGTTGCTCATCAAGTCCTGCGTGGCAAGGGTGATGCCCAAGGTCAGCACCGATGCAATCGCCGTCAGCGACGAGGTGTTGATGCCGATAGTGCCCGCCACGATTATCACGGTCAAAATGTACAGCACACCCTTTGACGCGTTGAGTGTAATGCGGCGCAGTCTGTCGTTTGTATATTTCGCGCGGTTTACGAGCTTCTCAACTGCGCGGATAATCAGCTTGGTCACGAGCAGGCAGACAATCAGCGTAAACACTGCCGAAAGAATTTTGCCAAGGCTGTAGCCGCCGAGCGACATCGCCATAAAATCAGAAAAAGAACTTGTAGGGTTCATAGTGTATCTCCTCCGCTGGATTAATCTATAGTATTATAAAGTTTTGCTCTCTACCATGCAAGACTAAAATGACTTAAAAATGTTCCCTGCAAACTAAAAAATAATGGCTTAACACGCCGAATAAAATTAACTGCTGTCTCTGCAATGCGGAGGCGGATGACGATGTGTCCGCTGCCATGGCCGAGCACGGCGCGTATATACTGCTCTCGCTGGATGGCTGCATGGCGGTGTATATCCCAGCGGGCAGCCTCAGCGCGGGCGATGACAATTTCACCGGCGTGGTCTCTGAAATAGACAAAACCGCGTCCAGCTCCGGCGGCGTCACCATGTACACCGCGACTGTTACGCTCGACAAGACGGCGCAGATGCCCGGCGGTAGTAAGGGCGGATGTTGCCGTCACCATCGAGAGCGTTGATAATGTTTGGGAATGGGTCGATGGTGTCAACTGGAATGGTGTCACTTACTACGTTTGCAATGACCCCTCCAAGTACGCAGACGATACCGCAACGAACTACACCGCGCTGTTCTTCACAGGAGCAACGAACTGGTCTTTTTCCTACATCACTGAGGAAGGTCTTGACACAGGCAACAACGAACACGTCATGCTTCCTGCTGCCGCTGGTAGTGGTAGCGAGTCCACATACGACTGTGGCGCTTGCTGGTATTCTACTGGTTGTATGGTTTTTCGGCACGGCGGTTCTTGGGCTCAAGTTTCGGCATGCGGTCTGTTTACGGCTAATTTGAACAATACTTCGTCCAATTTGAACACGAACATTGGCTCTCGACTACGCTTGCAAGGGAGTAGAACGAGCTACCATGACAAACTCAAGGCTATGAAGGAGATGGCTTTTTGCTTCCGCAGTTCATCTCCTCACGGATTTCCTCAACGGTGTAATAAATATAGACCCGGCCTTGTTCGTCGAACCAGCCATGTCGGGCAGATAGACCCATGCGGTCAAGGGGCATCCCATACAGTAGCTTGGCATCTTTGGAAATCTGCTTGAACTGTGGCGCGGTAATAAGTTGCGGGGGGATACGGAAAAAGCTGAACAGCTCCGCTTCGTCCTCCCCAAAATAGTCAAAACCGATTTCCGGCATGGCCTCCTTTCAATTTTTTCCAACAAAAAAGAGGCATTCACTTGGAATGCCTCTTGGAGTGCGCTTGAATGATATTGATATGTTGATTTCATCGTAAAAATGGGGAAAGGCTTGTTTTCATACGAAAACAAGCCTTTAATCACACCCTTTGGTGGAGTTAAAAGCACAAAATCCGAACCCAGAAGGTTCGGATTTGTGTGGTTTGGTGGAGATAAGCGGGATCGAACCGCTGACCTCTTGAATGCCATTCAAGCG
>CAUABY010000009.1 GCA_958427375.1 uncultured Eubacteriales bacterium | reverse complement strand
TATGCCGGGCGGAGGCGCGGCGCGCCATCGACCCACGGCAGACTGCGTACATTCTGCTTGTATTTTTCTTTTGTACATATTATTATTTACGTATTATAAATGCAAATTCATTATGTTTCAAGTACAAGGAGATTACTATGGATTATACCGAGCCTGCCTGCTGTTTTGACGCGAGTGCCTATACCGGCACGCCCGACGGAGAGCCCTGCGCCAACGCGCTCTACGTGCCGGAGATTATACGCGGGCTTGACGCGCTGTACGAGAACGGGCGCGAGGCGGATGCGGAGAGCTATCTTGAGGCGTGGCTTTCCCGCGCCCGCGCGGCGGGGGACTGGCGCGCTGAGCTTAGTGTGCTGAGCGAACTTTTGGGGCAGTACCGCCGCAGTGGGAACGAGGAGCGCGGCATTGAGGCCGTGAACGCGGCGCTGGAGCTCATCCGCGAGCACCGCATGGGGCAGACCGTCTCCGGCGCTACCGTTATGCTAAATGCCGCGACGACGATGAAATGCTTCGGCAGGGCGGCGGAATCAATCCCTATATTTGAGCACTTAAGCCGCGTGTATTCAAACACGCTCGATGCGGCGGACTACCGCTTTGCCGGGCTATACAACAACATGGCGCTCTCGTTTGAGGACGCGGGCGAGTACGAGCGGGCGGAGAAGTACTTCACCCTTGCCCTGCGCTTTTTGGACAACTGCGGCGCGCCGAAAAATGAGCTTGCCGTGACGCTGTGCAACATGGCGGAGCTTTACGGAAAGCAGGACATGGAGGACGCGCGCATTGAAAAATGCCTGGACGGGGCGTGGGAGTATCTCAACGACCCGGAGCTCAAGCGGGACGGCTACCACGCTTTCACCATCTCCAAATGTGCGCCCTGCTTTGATTATTTCGGCTTCTTCCTGTACGCGAAGGAGCTGAGGGAAAGGGCGGAGAAAATTTATGCGCTTTCTTGACGAGGCGAGGGAGTTTTACGAGCGCTATGGCGCGCCGATGCTGCACGAGCGCTTTGCGGACTATGAGGGGCGCATCGCCGTGGGGCTTGCCGGGCATGGCTCGGAGTGCTTCGGCTTTGACGACGCGCTCTCGCGCGACCACGATTTTGAGCTGGGATTCTGCCTGTGGATAGACGACGAGACCGACCGTGAGATAGGTGTGGCGCTCAATCGCGCCTACCGCGCGCTGCCCTTTGAACGCGCGGCACAGCGCAGCAAGCTCAGCGAGAACCCGCGCGGCGTGCGCAGAATAAGTGATTTTTACCACCGCTACACCGGCACGCCCGGCGCACCGGAGACTTGGCAGCAGTGGCTTTACCTGCCATCCCACGCACTTGCCGAGGCTGTAAACGGCGAGGTCTGGCGTGACGACGCGGGGGTGTTTTCCGCCATCCGCGCGAGGATAGCGGACGGAATGCCGGAGGATGTGCGGATAAAAAAGCTCGCGGCCTGCGCGGTGACTATGGCGCAGAGCGGGCAGTATAATTATTCCCGCTGCCTCAGCCACGGCGAGGAGGGCGCGGCGATGCTGGCGCTGGGCGAGTTTGTAAAAAGCACGGTGCTGATGATATACCTGCTGAACCGCCGCCACATGCCGTATTATAAATGGGCATTTCGCGGCATGGACGCTCTGCCGCGCCTGTCTGAGCTTCGCCCGGCGCTTGAATACCTGCTAACGGGGGAGAATGACCCCGCCGGGCAGGAGACCAAGCGCGGCGTGGTGGAGGATATCTGCGCTGCCGCCGTGCGTGAGCTTTCATTGCAGGGACTGACCTGCGGCAGCTGGGACTACATGGAGGCACACGGGCTTGACATGCAGGGGCACATCATAAATCCGGAAATCCGCACCCTGCATGTTTTGGAGGGAATTTAACAAAGTTTCGCGCGCGGTTTTTATTTACAATGCGGAAAAAATATGATACACTAAATTATCACATATGCAAAGTATGATTGAAAAAGAAGCTGGAAATTAACAAAAATATAAATTAAGGAGGAACAACCATGGTAAGTTTTGCAGAAAGAATGAACGACGTTAAGGCCTCAGATATCCGCGAGCTGTTGGCTCTCGTCAACAAGCCGGAAATTATCTCTTTCGCAGGCGGCCTTCCCGCACCCGAACTCTTCCCGGTAGACAAGATTCAGGCAGCAACCGATGCCGTCCTTCAGGAGAACGGCCGCGCGGCACTCCAGTATGGCCCGACTGATGGTATTCTGAGACTCAGAGAACAGATTTGCGACAGACTTCTGGCAAAGAACTCAATAAAGACTGACCCCAGCAACATCATCATTACCGCAGGCAGCCAGCAGGGCCTCGACTTCGTGGCAAGACTTTTCGTCAACCCCGGCGATGTGGTACTCATGGAGAGTCCGTCCTACCTCGGCGCTATCAACGCATTTAAGCTCAGCCAGCCCGTATTCGGCGAAGTGCCGACCGATGACGGCGGCATGATTATGGAAGAGCTCGACAAGATGCTCGCCTCCACTCCGAACGTGAAGATGATTTACGTTATCCCGGACTTCCAGAATCCGAGCGGCCGCACCTGGTCTCTTGAGCGCCGCCAGAAGTTCATGGAGATTGTCAACAGGTATGAGGTTATGGTCGTTGAGGATAACCCCTACGGCGAGCTGCGCTACAAGGGCGAGTACCTGCCCTCCCTCAAGAGCATGGACACCAAGGGACTTGTTATGTACCTCGGCACTTTCTCCAAGATTCTCGCACCCGGCTACCGCCTCGCGTGGATTTGCGCAAGCCACGATGTCATAGAGAAGATTAACCTCATCGCTCAGGCTGCTGTTCTCCAGTCCTCCACCATCTCCATGATGGTAGTCTCCAAGTTCATTGACATGTTCGACCTTGACGCGCATGTTGAAACCGTGCGCGCCGTGTACGAGCACCGCTGCAGTGTTATGATGGACGCGATGGCAAAGTACTTCCCGAAGGAAGTCAAGTACACCATCCCCGACGGCGGCCTCTTCACCTGGGCAGAGCTGCCTGACTACATTGACACCAAGGTCATGGCGACTGACGCCCTCGCGCAGAACGTGGCCTACGTGCCCGGCATCGGCTTCTTCCCCAACGGCAACAACCACCACTGCATGCGTCTCAACTACTCCTGCATGCCTGATGAGAGAATTGAAGAGGGCATCCGCAGACTGGCAGACGTTATCAAGAGCAATCTCAGATAAGAGAATAACAGCTTAAAAAACTGACCCCCTCCGCTGAAGCTCAGCGGAGGGGGTATTGCTGTCTATTGAACTTTTTCCTGACTTATTCGCCCAGCAGCTTTTCAGCGGCGGAGAGGCGCAGGCAGGTGCAGAAGATGTGCATTGCGCGGCTGAGCTCGTCAACCGTGGGATAGCTCGGCGCGATGCGAATATTTGAGTCGTCCGGGTCGACACCGTACGGATAGGTCGCGCCCGCGCCGGTCATGACAACGCCCGCTTCCCTGCACAGCGCGAGAGTGCGCTTGGCGGTGCCGGGCATGGCGTAAACCGACACAAAGTAGCCGCCCTTGGGCTTTGTCCAGCGCGCTATGCCGAGGGGGGATATCTCCTCCTGGAGATGGCTCTCGACGCAGGCAAACTTCGGCGCGAGGAAGGCCGCGTGCTTTTTCATCAGCTCAAGAGTGTGCGCCTTGTCCTTGAGATAGCGCACGTGGCGGAGCTGATTCATCTTGTCAAAGCCGATGGTCTGCACGGTGATGAGGCTCTTGACGCGCGCAATATTGTCAACAGAGCTTGCCATTGCGGAGATACCCGCGCCGGGGAAGGTGATTTTTGAGGTGGAGGCGAATTCATACACCATGTCGGGTCTGCCCGCCTCGCGGCAGAGGCTGAGGATATCGGGGAAAGGGACATAGTCGCCATCAAACTCGTGTACGCAGTAGGCGTTATCCCACATGAGCATGAAATCGGGCGCGGCGGGCTTCATGGCGGCGATGCGGCGGATGACCGCGTCTGAATAAATAATGCCGTCGGGATTTGAGTACTTCGGCACACACCACATACCCTTGACCGCGGGGTCCTTTATAAGCTCTTCAACAATGTCCATATCCGGCCCCTCGCCGGTCATGGGAACGGTGATAAGCTCAAAACCGAAAGACTCCGTGACCTTGAAGTGCCGGTCATAGCCGGGGGCGGGGCAGAGCCACTTTACCTTGTCAAGCTTGCACCAGGGGCACTCGGCGTGGTTGAGGCCGTGGGTATAGGCCTTGGAAACCGTGTCATACATGAGCTGAAGAGAAGCGTTGCCCGCGGCAATGACCTCTTCCGGCTTGCAGCCGAGGATATCGGCAAAAAGCTCTTTTGCGGACTGGAGGCCGGTTGGCTCACCGTAATTTCGCGCGTCAACGCCGCGGTCTGTACAGTCGGCCGGGTCGTTGAGAACACCGAGAATGTCCGAGACCATATCAAGCTGGTCGGGGGCGGGCTTGCCGCGCGACATGTTCAGCTTAAGACCCAGCGCCTTGAGTGCTTCAAGCTCCTCGGCGGCGGCTTTTTGTTCCTGCACAAGCTCTTCACGCGAGAGCTCACTATAAAGCTTTGCCATTTTCAGACCTCCAAAGAAAATTATTTGCCGGAAGCTGAACCCGCATTCTTTTTCGCGGGCAGCGTTACCATTTGTTCTCGACTTTTTCCGCAAAGCCGGGGAAATTTTCAACCTCTATTATAGTACCGTTGTCAAGTACCGCGCGGCCTTTAAATGTGCCGAAAACCTGATGCTGGTCGGACTTGATGAGCTTGACATCGGTGCAGGCGGCGCGGTCGAGAACGGGGGTGAAATCCATCTCAAAGCGCCCGTCATCGGAGGTGAAGGTCCACGGTGAGAGGAAATCCCGCTCATTGCCGGGGATATTGAACCTCACATTGCCGATTTTATGTGCCTTGCCATCGTAAAAGAGCATATTCTCACTTGCGGCCGAGCAGTCGCCAAAGCCATAGCCGATATTCCAGCCGAAGGGCACGCCGTTTACAGTATATGAGGCGCTGCCCCAGTACCATGTGTTGTGATATGTCCACACGCCGCGCCCCCAGTCGAGCACACCGAAGCTGTCGGCGGGGTCAAACTCATAACGGCGCGCGCCGTATGTTACAGCGCCTTTCGCGCGCATGCAGTTGATTTTCTGGTTGAAATAGAAGTGGCCTGGCTTATCAAAGGGCGTGCAGATGACCATGCTCTCCTCTGGCTCGTCAAATAGCTCAATGCTCGCTAAAAGCGCGCCTTCGGGGCCAAAATCGTCCATACGCGCGGTGAGTATGCGCTTGCCGCTGCCGTCATTTTCAAAGCTGATGGAGTGGTGCTTCCCGCCGTGGCGCACATCGCCCTGCCGGGAGCTCTCCGGCATATGGAGCTTGCCCAGGGGCATAAAGCTCATTGGGCTTTTGGTTATCTCCCAGCCCTCGGCAAAGTCGAGCAGGGAGATGGAGTCGAGCCCCATGTAGCCGTTGTCGTCCACGGTCAGCGCGAGGGCGAAGCGGCCATTGCTGACAAGGTAGTAGTCCCACTCCTTGATGCGCGTTTTGGGCGCTTTGATATCGGCTCTGCGGTAGATGGGCAGGAGCTTTTTGGCATAGCCGGGCTCGGTCAGACTGCCGCTCGCGTCGAGCAGGGGTATCTCTTTCGTTATTTCGTGCTGCATAGCTTAAATTCCTTTCTTGATGAGGCGTATGTCACGCCCGGCGAATGGCAAGCGCAGAAATTCACCGGCGATGCGGGAATAAATCTGCGGGGTATATCTTTGCTCAAGCTCCGCGTCGGTGCAGTTGGTGCTGATTATTGTGCGCAGGCCCGCGGTGAGACGGCGGTTTATGAGCGTATACAATGCGCTCGTGGACATGGGGGTTATCATCTCCGTGCCGAGATCGTCAAGTATCATCAAATCGCAGTCGCACATGCGCTCAACCCGCTTGGCGGCTGCCGCTCCCTCCTCACTGCCGCGGCTGAACTTCTGCTGCTCAAAATACTCAAAAGCCGCGGCGGCGGAGTCATAGCACACGGAACAGCACTTTTCGGCCACGGCGCGGGCTATGCAGGCTGACAGATAGGTCTTGCCAAGGCCGGTGTCGCCCTGCAGGAGGAGGTTGGAGTTGACATTGGGAAAGCTCTCCGCCCAGCGGCGGCAGATATCGTACACCTTTTTCATAGCCTCGCGCGGCACAACGCCGTAACGCGCGCTGTACTCGTCACTGTAGAGGCTCAAATCAAAGCGTTCAAAGCTCTCGTCACCGTGCCGCAGCAGCGCGCCCAGCTCCTTTGTCAGCTCCATGTTATACAGCCTGTCCAGACACTCGCAGGGGGCGAGGTTATAGGTGCCGGTGTCGCGGCACTTGGGGCAGGTATAGATATCGTCAAGATAGTTGAGAGGGAATCCGTTTTCGGTTAAAAGCTCCGCGCGCCGGGCCTGCAGGGACAGGTTTTCCCGCTCAAGCTCCGCGATGCGCTCTTTAAGGTCAGCGGCGCGTGAGATGGTCAGCCGCACGAGCGTTATCATCTGCGCGCGAAGCTGCGCGTCAATGGTCTCAATCTCCGGCGCGCGGCGGTATACAAGCGCTGTGCGCCGCGCCTTTTCCGCCTCGTTCTCGGCTCTTCTTTTGTCAAGCTCCGCTCTGGCAAGCGCCAGAAGCTTACCGTCATAGGTCATGGTGATGCCCCTTTTTAAATTTTGTCAATGAGCTTGTCAAGCTCGTCAAAGTCCGATGGGTGGCTGCCGCGCGACTTGGTGTGTGCGGCGCGGGAAGAGCGCTTGCCGTCCTTTTCCGTGATATCGCGCAGGGTGTAGAGCTTTTTCTCGTTCCAGCTTAAGATTATCTTGTTCATGTAGCTCCAGCGCAGGGAGCCGGTGTTGGTGACTGTGCGGTCATAGGCCTCAGCGACAGCGTCCACTGGAAAGCCCATGTCAAGCCAAGAGCTCACATATTCGTTCTCCGTTTTCGTCAATTCGCGCCCTTTGATGCCCAGCGCGTCCTTGACTTTGGCGAGGACGCCCCGGCGCTCGTCCGCGCGGCGGATATATTCCTCCGCCTGCTCCATTGTCATTATCTCATTATTTGCCCAGCGGTACGCCTCTTTCTCAAAGGCGCGCGCGCTCGGCCGGCGCTGGCCGCCGTAACGCTCATGGTACTGCTGACCGACATAGTTGACAAGCAGCATTATAACGTCCGCCGGGAGGCCTAAAAAGTCGTAAACGCCGAAGAGCGTTTTCATGTCCACGCTGCTGAGACTGCGCCCCATGACCCGCGCCGCCTCCGAGACAACGGCGGCAAATTCCCCATCCTCGCGGCTGCGGCGGACTATGTCCTCCGCGCGGTACTCCGGCAGCTCCTCAGCGGGGGCGGGTACGGCCACGTGCTCAGGCGCGGCGGACAGGGGAGTGACGGGCGCTGTGTGCGTGATGCCGGCGGGGGAGTAGTCAAGTATGCGCCGGAGCTTCTCATCGGCGGCCTCGATCTCGCGCGCGGTGCGGCACAGCTCGCGCGAGGTCTGCTCCAAATCGGTGCAGCCTGTGCGAAGCCTGTATATGTACAGCAAGGCCACGTCCCCATCGTGCGCGGCTATGAGCCTGTCGGCAAGTTGGGGAGATATTGAGTTGTTCCGCGTGCTGTCGGTCATATGCCGCTCCCGTCTGCTTAAAGTAAATATGTCGGTTTTGTAAATGTAATTACGGCTTGATATTATAACATTATTTTTATCTTGTCGCAATAGCAAGATATGTGCTATAATGCACTCTGTATAATAGGCTGATTATGAGTTAGAATGAAAAAAGCTCGGCGGCGAGTGCCGATTGAGCTTCAACACAGAAAAAGGAACTGATACAATGTTAGAGCTTCTCTCCCCAGCCGGCTCGCCTGAGGCCGTCATAGCCGCTGTGCAGAACGGCGCGGACGCGGTATACATGGGCTTGAGCGATTTCAACGCCCGCCGCGGTGCGAAGAATTTTACGGATGAAGAATTTGAAAAGTCCGTGCGCTACTGCCATGTGCGCGGCTGCAAGGTGTATGTCACGCTCAACACCCTCGTCAATGACCGGGAGATTCCCGCGGCGGCGGAGAGAGCGCGCCTTGCCTCGCGCTGTGGGGTTGACGGGATAATAATTCAGGACTTGGGGCTGATTTCGGTTGTGCGCCGTGCCGCACCCGATATCCCCCTGCACGCGAGCACGCAGATGAGCATACATAATCTTGCCGGGGTTCAGGCTGCCGCCGAGATGGGGCTTACCCGCGCGGTGCTTGCCCGCGAGCTGAGCCTTGAGGAGATTAAATTCATCACCGCTAACGCCCCGATAGAGACTGAAGTGTTTGTCCACGGCGCGCTTTGCTTCTGCCACTCCGGGCAGTGCTACATGTCCGCGCTCATTGGCCGCCGCAGCGGCAACCGCGGCATGTGCGCCCAGCCCTGCCGCATGCAGTACTCCCTCGGCGGGCGTATGGACGATTACCCAATGTCACTCAAGGACAACTGCCTTGTTGACCGCCTGCGCGAGCTGGAGGAGGCGGGCGTTGCCTGCGTGAAAATTGAGGGGCGCATGAAGCGCCCGGAGTACACCGCCATTGTCACCGGCATATACTCCAAGGCCATAAAGGAGCGCCGTCAGCCCACGGCGGAAGAGATGAACATGCTCACCAAGGCATTCTCCCGCCAGGGATTTACTCAGGGCTATTTCAACGGCGACAAGGAGGACATGTTCGGCGTGCGCGGAGAGCCGGAGGAGGGCACGGAGAAAATCTTCACCACCGCCCGCCGCGCTTATGCAGACGGTGAGCTTCGCCGCGTGCCGGTACACTTTTACACCGTGGCCGAGAGGGACGAGCGCATCAAGGCCATCGCCTTTGACGATGACGGCCACCGCGCCGTGACCTATGGCGCGGTGCCGGAGAAGGCCAAGCGCCAAGGACTGACGGACAGCTATTTGATAGAGCAGATGTTCAAAACCGGCGGCACGCCGTACAACGTGGTTGAAAACAAGGCCAAGGCCGATCCAGGGCTGTACCTCGCGGCGGCGGAGATAAACGAACTGCGCAGAAAGCTGATTTCGGAGCTGTCTGAGCAGCGCGCCGTGCCGCCCACGCGCCGCAGTTTTGAGCTGCCGGCGCCGCCGAAGAACATCCCGGTTGTGTCAGACCCGAAACTCATAATGCAGGTGCGCACGGAGGATCAGCTCTCAAAGGAGCTTGCGGATCTGCGTCCGGCGTATCTATATGTCCCGGCAAACGTGATGCTTGAGCAGCCGAAGCTCGTTCTGCCTTTCGTTGAGCAGGGCACGGTGCCGGTTGCGGTGCTGCCGCGCATAATAAACGACCGCCAGATGAAAGATGTCCATAACACGCTCCAGCGCCTTTTTGATTACGGTGTGAACGAGGTGCTTGTGGGAAACCTCGGCCACATCATGCTCGCACGCGCCGCGGGGATGAAGGTGAGGGGCGATTTCGGCTTGAACGCTTTCAACTCATACACGCTTGAAATGCTCAATGAGATGGGATTTTTGTCCGCCACGGCCTCTTTTGAACTGCGCATTGCGCAGATTAAGGATATGGCGAAGCCGCTCGACACGGAGATGATAATTTATGGCCGCCTGCCGCTGATGGTGTCTGACCAGTGCATAATAAAGCACAGCGCGGGCCGCTGTGCCTGCCAGACCCCCGCGCAGATGTCTGACCGCATGGGCTCTGTGTTCCCGGTTGTGAAGGAATACGGCTGCCGCAACGTCATCTACAACGCGCACAAGCTCTACCTCGCGGACAAGAAGGACGATTTGTACTCCGCCGGACTGTGGGGACTGCGGATGATGTTTACAACCGAGAGCGCGCGTGAGTGCGTGGAGGTCGCCAAGGGCCACATGGGACTGAGCGACTACAAGCCCAATGTATTGACACGCGGGCTATACTACAGGGGTGTAGATTGATACTGATTTTCAATTAAAAGCTTTAATTGAAAATACGTGTGCCATGCACACTCACGCCGCGCTCAAGCGCGCGTCGTGCAGTCTCATGCAAAACCCGACGCGCTGTGGCGCTATAAAAAGCTTTAAGGTAAAGCTTTTTATCAGGTTTTAGTAAAAAAGGAGCACATATAAATGTCAGTTATACTTGCCTCCGGCTCTCCGCGCCGCAAGGAGCTTATGGAGATGCTGGGAGTTAAAGATTTGAAGATAATCCCTGCCAAAGGGGAGGAGTGCCCGCCGCGGGGCGCGGGCCCGGAGGAGACGGTGAAGGCGCTGTCCCTCGCCAAGTGCCACGAGGTTGCAGCCCTTGCCGCGCCGGGCGATATTGTGGTCGCGGCGGACACCATAGTCTGGGCGGATGGGCGTATCCTCGGCAAGCCGCACAGCGAGGCCGAGGCTGAGGCGATGCTCACAGAGCTTGCCGACAATACGCATGAGGTGTATACCGGCGTTGCCGTGTACGCGGACGGTGATATGCAGTCCGCCGCCGAGGTGACGAAAGTGCATTTTCGCGGCATAGCAGCCGAGGAGATAGCGGCCTATGTCAGGACCGGCGAGCCGATGGACAAGGCCGGGGCTTACGGTGCGCAGGGCAGAGGCGCGGTTTTCGTGCGCGGCATTGAGGGGGACTTTTTCAATGTTATGGGTCTGCCGCTGTGCCTGCTCGACTCGATGCTGAAAAATGCGGGGCTGAACCTGATAAAATAAAGGAGTGAAGAGCTCTTGAAAGAATATCTGAAGAAAAACGGAATACGCATAGCCATAATTGTGCTGGCAGTCGCGCTTATAACCGCTATCGGCGCGGGTTCGCGCAGCGGCAACATAAGCTTTCTGCAAAACGCGACCGGTGTTATCGAAGCGCCGATAAAAAAGGTTTTGAGTTCGACTGTAAACTGGTTTGACACTATCTATGGCTATCTCTATCAATATGACGCGCTGCAAGCGGAGAACGAGTCGCTGCGCTCACAGCTTGCCGACGCGCAGCAGTCCGCGCGTGACGGCATCGCGGCCTCGGAGGAGAACGTGCGCCTGCGCGAGGCGCTCAACTTCCAGGAGAAGCACACGGACTATGAGCTGGAGTCGAGCAAGGTGGTGCTGTGGTCGTCGTCCAACTGGTCATCGTCGTTCACCATAAGCAAGGGCAAAAGCAGCGGCATTGAGCTCAACGACCCTGTCATCACCGAGTACGGCGTTGTCGTCGGACAGGTGACGGAGCTGGGCGAGACCTGGGCGACTGTGAGCACCGTGATGGATGTTGACATGAGCATCGGCGCTTACGCCGGTTCTTCTGGCTCGTCCGGCATGTCCGTGGGCGAATTTGACCTGATGAAAAAGCGCGAGGCCAAACTAAGCTTTTTGGCCGACGGCGCGCAGATATTCGTCGGCGATGAGGTGCTGACCTCCGGCTCTGGCGGCGCGTTCCCGGCAGGGCTTCTCATCGGCACGATAACCAACATCCAGAGCGAGGCGGGCGGTCAGATTGAGTACGGCATCATTAAGCCCGAATGCAACTATGACTCACTCGTGCAGGTGTTCATCATCAAGAGCTTTGAAGTGGTGGAATAGTGTGAAAGAACTTTTTGCAAAAATAAACGTCAAAAGAACGCTCAGTTACGCGCTCTACCTCTTCCTATCGCTCGTGGCGCAGAACATGCTCTTCACGGAGCTTCGGCCCTTAGGCGTGTGCCCGATGGTGCTGCCCGCCGTGGCCGTGGCCGTGGGCATGTTCGAGGGCGCGACCTGGGGAGCGGTGTTCAGCCTTATTATGGGCGTTTTCGCGGACATGGCGTTCATAGAAAATACCGTAACATTTACGATAATTTTCCCCGCAATAGCCTTCTTTACGGGCTTTGTGTCGCAGTTCTTCCTCAACAGGCGCTTTTTCGCCTTTATGGGGATGACCGTGCTTGCGCTGCTGGTGACGGGCTTTGTGCAGATGTTTAAAACCGTCGCCATGGACGCGTTCTATCCCACCATGCTTTCAACCGTTTTTTTGCAGACGCTGTGGTCGCTTCCGCCGGCGGTGCTGGCCTACTACCCGCCCGCGGAGTGGATAGAATAGCGCGGCAGCCCCAATCAACCGCATCCCCCTTTGCTGACGACAGCTCGCTTCGCTGTGAACACGACGCGGCAGTTCCCGTCAGCCGCAGAGAAAGGATATTCCTATGCATCAAAGACTTGTTAAACAGGGCCGAGTTGTAGGACTTGTCATCCTGCTTTTACTCCTCATCCTTGTGTACGTGTACTTTATGTACCAGCTGCAGATAATCGAGGGCGAGATTTACTACAACAGAAGCAACGAGATAACAACCGAGAAGCGCACCGTCACCGCGGCGCGCGGCAGCATACGCGACCGCTATGGCCGTGTGCTTGCCAGCAACTCCGAGAGCTACAACCTGACAATTGACACCACCAAGCTCTTCGCGGACGAGAACCCGAACGAGACCATACTTGAGCTTGTGAAGATGGTTGAGGGCTATGGCGACTCGTACACGGACGATCTGCCCATAACGGGGACGCCGCCCTTTGAGTATGACACGGATATGACCGAAATCCAGCGCACGATGCTCAAGGCTTACATAAAGGACAAGAAAAAAGAGCTCAAAGAGATGGACGTGGCAGACCCCGAAAACCCCACCGCCGTTGAGCTTATGAGCTACATGCGCACACGCTACAGCATCGACAACAGCTACTCGGCGGAGGAAATGCGCACGATTGCCGGTGTGCGCTACTCCATCAACGTGCGCTATGCCATCAACACCGCGGACTATGTCTTTGTCGAGGACGCGAGCATGAAGCTTATCACCTCAATAATGGAGCAGAAGCTCGCGGGCATCAACGTGTCGCGCGCATACGCGCGTGAATACGGCACGGATTATGCCGCGCACATCCTGGGCTATGTCGGCCTTATGACGCAGGAGGAGTATGAGAAATACTCCCTGATGAACTACTCGACCGACGCCTATGTGGGCAAGGACGGCGCGGAGTACGCCTTTGAAAGCTACCTCCACGGCAAGGACGGCACGGTGCTTGAAACCAAAAATACCGCCGGCACGGTGCTGAGCACGGTGTACGTTGAAGAGCCGGAGCCGGGCAACCACGTGTATCTCACCATCGACCAGACGCTTCAGGAGCAGACCGAGCGTATTTTGAACGCGGGAGTTGAGGCGCTTATCAGAACGCGTGAGCAGGAGCGCGCTGAAGGCTTGGCACGCGGCGACTATAACCCCGACATGAAAGACGAGATAACGGGCGCGGCCGCTGTCGTGGTGGACGTGAACACCGGCGAGCCGCTGGCAATAGCGAGCTGGCCGACTTACGATGCGTCGACCATCATCGAAAAGTACCAGGAGCTGATGGCGACCGCGAACGCGCCGCTCTTTAACCGCGCGCTCATGGGCGCTTACGCCCCCGGCTCGACCTTTAAGCTCGTCACAGCGATTGCGGCGCTCAACGAGGGCATTATCAACACGGAGGAGCCTGTCAAGTGCCAGGGCGTTTTCACCAAGTACTCCGCCGAGGGCTACGCCCCTGAATGCTGGATTTGGAACGTGAACAAAAATGAACACCTGACTCACGGCGAGGAAGTGACTTCCACCGCAATCCGCGATTCATGCAACTACTACTTCTATACGATAAGCGAGCCGCTCGGCGTTGATAAGCTGGGCGAGACCGCGCACAATTTCGGCCTTGGCGTGAGCACCGGCATTGAGCTTGTCGAGACCAAGGGCAACATGTCAAACCGTGCCAACCACTATGATTACGCCGGCTCCGAGTGGCGTATAGGTGATACGCTGCAGGCGGGCATCGGCCAGTCGGACAGCGTGTTCACCCCGCTGCAGATGGCCGAGTACTGCGCGACCGTGGCAAACAGCGGCGACAGGCACTCCGCATCTATCCTCAAAACCGTGCGCAGCTATGACTTCAGCGAAAAGGTGTACGAGCGCAAGCCGGAGGTTTTGAGCCGCGTGGAGTCCGCCGAGTATAACTGGGACGCCGTACACGAGGGCATGCACCTTGTGGTTAACGCGCCGAGCAACGCCGCCGTGTATGAGACTTTCGCCACCTGCAAGTTCACCCGTGTGCGCAACGGCGAGAACTACGGCGTCTGCGGCAAGACCGGCACCGCGCAGAAGGGCGAGGGCATCACGAACGACGGTATGTTCATCTGCTACGCACCGGAGGAGAACCCGGAAATCGCGGTCAGCGTGGTTGTGGAGCGCGGCGGTTCGGGCGCTAACGTGTCGTTTATCGCGCGCAATATCCTCAATGCCTACTACACAATCCGCGGCTACAGCGACGATTCGGAAGAAGAAATGTGCCTGCTTAAGTAAAAATGGTATAAATTGGGTTTTGGGCAGTAAAAATACTTAAAATTGCGAAAAATGCTGTTGCAGTCTGAAGAAATTGTGTTTATAATAACAATGGCTTATTTGAGAAATATAAGAAACATAGAAGAATGAAACGGAGAGTACCATGAATATTGCACTGATGGCACATGACAGGAAAAAGGAACTGATGGTTCAGTTCTGCATCGCTTACTGCGGAATTTTAGCGGAACATTCCCTATGCGCGACCCATGTCACCGGAAAGCTCGTCTCAGAAGCAACAGGTCTGCCAATTACTCTCTACCTCCACGCGGATCAGGGCGGCGCCCAGCAGATTGGCGCGCGCATATCCTTCAATGAGATTGACCTTGTAATCTTCTTCTGCGACCCGGCTAATCCCCGCGGCTTTGACGATATCAACAAGATAGAGCGCTTGTGCGACCAGTATCAGATTCCCTTTGCCACCAACGCCGCCACGGCGGAGGTGCTTGTGCAGGGCCTGCGCAGGGGCGACCTCGACTGGCGCAACATCGTCAACCCGCAGAAGATTTGATTTTTTGATACTGATAATAAAATCAGTATGAGACGGCTTACACCACACTGACAAATACGGCACTGACGATTCAGCCCCCTTTGCGGGGGCTGGATGTAATTTTGCAGTAAGCGAAAGGAATTAGTAAAACATGGCAAAGGTTTCACCGCGTACTCTTTCGGGCTTTATGGAGCTTGTGCCCGGAGAGCAGATGAAGATGGAGCGCATCAAGGAGAAGCTGAGAAAAACCTACTCCTCCTATGGCTTCACCCCGCTTGATACCCCGGTTATCGAGGCGGCAGAGGTGCTGCTGGCCAAGGGCGGCGGGGACACTGAAAAGCAGATTTACCGCTTCACCAAGGGCGACAGTGATTTGGCACTGCGCTTTGATTTGACCGTGCCGCTGGCAAAGTATGTCGCGGCGCACTATTCTGAATTGAGCTTTCCTTTCCGCCGCTACCAGATAGGCAAGGTCTATCGCGGCGAGCGCGCCCAACGCGGCCGCTTCAGGGAATTCTATCAGGCTGATATCGACATAATCGGCGACGGTAAGCTCGACATCATAAATGAGGCCGAGATTCCCGCCATTATATATGACACTTTCTCCGCGCTGGGGCTGAAAAAGTTCAAGATTCGCGTGAACAACCGCAAGCTCCTGAATGGATTTTACGCCATAAACGGCATGAGCGAGCGCGCGGGAGATATAATGCGCACCGTGGATAAGCTGGACAAAATCGGCTCAGAAAAGGTCAAGCAGCTGCTGATTGACGAGGTTAAGATGCTGCCCTGCAAGGCGGACAACGTGCTTGACTTCATGGCCATCAAGGGCACGAACGCGCAGGTTATAGAGTCGCTTGAGCGCTACCGCGGCATGGACGCGACCTTTGATTTGGGGCTTGATGAGCTGATTGCCGTGACAAGGTATCTTGCGGACTTCGGCGTGCCGGAGGAGAACTTCGCCATAGACCTCACAATCGCGCGCGGGCTTGACTACTACACCGGTACTGTGTACGAGACCGAGATGACCGAGCACCCGGAGATAGGCTCTGTCTGCTCCGGCGGACGCTATGATAACCTCGCCGAGTACTACACCGATAAGCAGCTTCCGGGTGTGGGCATATCCATCGGCCTTACGCGGCTTTTCTATGTTTTGGGCGAGCAGGGACTGCTGTCCGACGAGCTTGTGAGCGCGCCCTGTGACGCGCTGGTGCTGCCCATGACGGAGGATTTGAGCTATGCCGTCTCCGCCGCCGCCGCTCTGCGCGCGGAGGGAATTCGTGTGCAGCTATACAGCGAGAAGAAAAAGTTCAAGGCCAAGATGAACTATGCCGACAAGATTGGCGTGCCCTTTGCCGTTTTTGTGGGCGAGGATGAGATTGCGGAGAAGCTGCTGTCGGTTAAGGACATGCAGACGGGCGAGCAGAATAAGCTCAGTACCGCCGAGGCCGCCGCGCACATCAAGGCAGCTGTTGCCGCGCGCAACGAGCGCCCGATTATCATTGATTGTACTGAAATCTGACTAAAACATTGAAAATGTTTTAATAGCCGCCGCAGCGGCGGCGTAGATTTCGTATGAGACGTTTTTTGAAGCGCGAACCGAGCGCTGCCCGGCTCTTAGATGCTTCAAAAGCTCTGATTAAAATTGAAGATTTTAATCAGAAATGAGTATTAATCAATATTTTTTGATAAAGAGAGGGAAAAATCATGTTTCAGTCCCGTACACACAACTGCAATGAGCTTCGGCTCGAAAACGCCGGTGAGAAGGTTAAGCTCGTCGGCTGGATGGAAAATGTTCGTGAGGTAGGCAGCAACTTTGCCTTCGTCGTCCTGCGCGACTTTTACGGCACCACTCAGATTGTCGTTGAGAGCGAGGATATGATGAAGGTCGTCAAGAGCGTGAATAAGGAGTCCACCATCTCCGTTGAAGGCACCGTGCGCGAGCGCGCGAGCAAAAATCCCAAGCTCGCCACCGGCGATATCGAGGTCGTGCCGGAAAAGATTGAGATTCTTGGCAAGTGCCGCTACAACGAGCTGCCCTTTGAAATCAACCGCAGCCGCGAGGCCGACGAGACCGCGCGCCTTAAGTACCGCTACCTTGACTTGAGAAACCCCGCGGTGAAAAAGAACATAATCCTGCGCTGCAACGTTATCGCCGCTCTGCGCCAGTCGATGATTGAGCACGGTTTTCTTGAGATTACCACGCCCATTCTCACCGCCTCTTCCCCTGAGGGCGCGCGCGACTACCTTGTCCCCGCGAGAAAGCACCCCGGCAAGTTCTATGCCCTGCCGCAGGCACCTCAGCAGTTCAAGCAGCTTTTGATGGTGTCCGGCTTCGACCGCTACTTCCAGATAGCCCCCTGCTTCCGCGATGAGGACGCGCGCGGCGACCGTTCGCCCGGCGAGTTCTACCAGCTCGATATGGAGATGGCATTTGCCACGCAGGAGGATGTTTTCGCCGTCCTTGAGGATGTGCTGCCCCCCATCTTCGCCAGGTTCGGCACCTACAATGTTGCCTCCTCCGCGCCGTTCAAGCGTATCCCCTATCTTGAGGCGATGGAGCGTTACGGCAGTGATAAGCCGGACCTCCGCATTGATTTGCACGTTGAGGATATCACCGCGCTCACACGCGGCACTGACTTTGCCCCCTTTAACGAGGAAAACGGCCTTGTCAAGGCTGTCGTTGTCAGCGACTGCGAGCTGACGAGAAAGAACATAGACAAGCTCTGCACCGATGTTGAGGTTCAGACGGGCGCAAAGCCCTACTGGTTCAAGGTCGATGAGCACGGCCAGCTTGCGGGCGGCGTTGCCAAGTTTGTGGCCGACCGTGCCGAGGAGCTGACCCGCGCGCTTGAGCTCAAGCCCAACTGCCTTGTCGGCATTGCCACCGGCAGGAAAGAGCAGGCACAGAAAACCGCCGGCGTTATGCTCAAGATGCTCGGCGCGGCCTGCCCCAACCATATGAATAAGGAGCGCTATGAGTTCTGCTGGATAGTCGACTTCCCAATGTACGAGATTGGCGAGGAGTCCGGCGAGCTGGAGTTCTGCCACAACCCGTTCTCCATGCCGGCAGGCGGCCTTAATGTGCTGCTCGCGGCGGAGCGCGGCGAGGTTGACCCGCTTACCATCACCGCCGACCAGTATGACCTTGTCTGCAACGGTGTTGAGCTCAGCTCCGGCGCTGTGCGTAACCATGACCCGGAGATAATGATTAAGGCCTTTGAGATGGTGCGCCTTGGCGAAGAGGACGTGAAGAAGAAGTTCCCCGCCATGTACAACGCTTTCTGCTATGGCGCTCCCCCTCACGCCGGCATCGCGCCGGGTGTTGACCGCATGGTCATGCTCCTCGCCGGTGAGGACAGCATCCGCGAGATTATACCTTTCCCCATGAACAAGAACGCGGCCGACATTATGATGGGCGCGCCCTCCACTGTCGAGCAGAAACAGCTTGACGAGCTGCACATCGCGCTTGTCGGCGAGCTTGAAGAGTAATAAAAAGACTATAAAAGTCGTCCGCAAAGCCTTTCGCTGACGACTTTTGTGCAAAGGAGGCTTGCCAATGTTTTCCGCTGTCAAGAGTCTGGGTGTGACCGGCGTGGGCGGATATGAGGTGCTGCTTGAGGTGTACATATCCTCCGGCCTGCCAAGTTTTGATATTGTCGGCCTGCCGGACGCGGCGGTCAAGGAAGCGCGCGAGCGTGTGCGCGCGGCAATAAAGAATAACGGCTTCAGCTTCCCGGTCAGCCGCATGACTGTGAACCTTGCCCCGGCGGACAAGAAGAAGTCGGGCACGGTGTATGATCTGCCGATGTTCGTGGGCATTGTCGCGGCCGCAAACGAGCTGCCCCAGCCGGGGGCGGACTGCGCCTTCGTGGGCGAACTGTCATTGACGGGGGAACTGCGCGCGGTCGCGGGTGTGCTGCCTATGGCGATTGCGGCCGAGCGCGGAGGAATAAAGCGGCTCTTTGTGCCGGAAGCGAACGCGCGTGAAGCCGCCTTTGCCGACGGCGTGACGGTGTACGGAGTAAAAAATGTGGCGCAGCTTGCGGCGCATCTGCGCGGTGAGGCACTCATAGAGCCGACCACCGCGCCCGATACCACGGTGCGGCGGGAGCCGCTGCCGGACTTTGCCGATGTCAAGGGTCAGGAGAATGTCAAGCGCGCGTTTGAGATTGCGGCCGCGGGTGGGCACAACATCCTCATCATCGGCCCGCCGGGCGCGGGCAAGTCGATGATGGCAAAGCGCCTGCCGGGCATACTGCCGGACATGAGCAGGCAGGAGATAATTGAGACCACAGAGATCCACTCCGTCGCGGGGTTGACGAGCGGGGCAAACCCAATTGTGGCACAGCGCCCATTTCGCGCTCCGCATCACACGGTGTCGGCGGCGGGGCTGTCCGGCGGCGGCACGGTGCCGCGTCCGGGCGAGATAAGCCTTGCGCACAACGGCGTGCTGTTTCTGGACGAGCTGCCGGAGTTTCAGCGTGACGTGCTGGAGATACTGCGCCAGCCGATGGAGGACGGCGAGGTCACGGTCTCGCGCGTGTCGGGCAGCGTCAGCTTTCCGAGCCGGTTTATGCTCGTTTGCGCAATGAACCCATGCAAGTGCGGCTGGTACGGGCATCCCTCCGGGCGCTGCCGCTGCTCGGCGAAGGATGTGCGCCGCTATCAGGGCAGAATATCCGGCCCGCTGCTGGACAGAATTGATATCATTGTTGAAGTGCCCGCGCTGGAGTACGACGAGCTAAAGCGCAAAGCACCCGCCGAGAGCTCCGCGGAGATTAAAAAGCGCGTGGACGCGGCGCGGCAAATCCAGCGCCGCCGCTACAGCGGAGACGGCACCATGTGCAACGCGCGCATAACCGGGCGCGCGCTCGGTGAGGTGTGCCAGATAACGGACGAGGGTGAGGAGCTATTGCGCATGGCCTTTGACACGATGCACATGTCCGCCCGCAGTTATGACCGCATACTCAGGGTTTCCCGCACCATCGCCGACCTTGCCGGGAGCGAGACGATAGAGAGCGAGCATATCGCAGAGGCCGTGCAGTACAGGAGCTATGACTTTGAGGCGTGACGCCTGTGAGGATAAATAAGCGGCAGGCTGCAAGCTGGGAGGGCTATTATAGTTGACAGAGGTAAAGTTTTATGACAGCATAGATGATTACTTGTTGAAGTTTGCGGTTATTATCTCCAAAACAAATGGTAAATGGATATTTTGCAAACATAGAGAAAGAGATACCTATGAAGTCCCCGGAGGGCACAGGGAAAGCGGTGAGGATATCTTATCCGCCGCCAAGCGGGAACTGACAGAGGAAACGGGGGCGGTGGATTTTACTATTGCACCGGTCTGTATATATTCAGTCAAAGGGGAAACAAGAGCAGACGAAAGCACTGACGAGAAAACATTTGGTATGCTTTTCTGCGCAGAGATATTTTCTTTT
>CAUABY010000008.1 GCA_958427375.1 uncultured Eubacteriales bacterium | reverse complement strand
CAACGACCCTGATAGAGTGCAAAAAGCGATGATCGTATGCTCCAAAAGAGAAATTGCCTACAACCTGCTGCAAAAGTTCAAGGAACATTATCCGGAATGGTTTGAAGAAAAGAAGGTGTCCGATGGCAGTTCTGCTTCTGAAGAAGAACTGCGCGAGCTGAAACCGATGCCCTTTATTGCAATGGTGGCGAGTGTCGGCAGCAACGATGATGCGGATATGTATAACTATCTTGGCGGTGTCCGAAACAGCAAACGTTCCGAGGAACTGGATGCCGCATTCAAGCAGGATAAATCTAATTTTCGCATTGCCATTGTCGTTGATATGTGGATCACGGGCTTTGACATGCCCTCTCTGACCTATATGTACAATGATAAGCCGCTGAAAAGGCATCTGCTGATCCAGACTATCAGCCGTGTCAATAGAAAGCATCCTGGAAAGAATTATGGGTTTATCATCGACTACATCGGCATCCGTGATAATATGCGCGAAGCCATGAAAATCTATGGCGGCGATAATTCTATCGCACCCACGGCTGACGATGTGCAGCAGGCCACCGATGTGTTTAGGGAGGAACTTTCGATTCTGAAAGACCTCTTTGCAGGATATGATTTGACTCCGTTCCTTGACCCGGCAGGAGACCCTGCTCTGCGGTACAGACTTTTAGCGAAGGCCGCAGAATATGTTTTCGTTTCCACACAGGAGCTGCAAACCGAAATTAACGGGGGCAAAGGAGTCAGCAAAGTATCGTTCAAGACTTATTTCCTGAAAACCGTCAAAAGGATGCGGGCAGCGTATGATATCTGTCAGCCGTCCGGTGAGCTGGGAGAAGAAGAATCTGCTCTCGCTCAGTGCTTCATGGCCATTGCAGGCTTTGTGCGCAAAATGAATGGAACCGACACTGAAGTGGATACCGACACCATGAATTGCCTTGTGGAGAAGATGGTTGAAGAAGCCTTAAGGTACAATGAGGTTGAAAGTGTTCTGGAAGATGGAGAGCAGGAAGATATTTTCAGCCCCGAGTATTATGAGAAGTTGTCTGATGTGAAAATGCCTGCATCCAAGCTGGAATTGTTGGTAAAAATGCTCCGCAAGCAGATCAGGGAGTATGGCAGAACAAATCAGATGGCCGCAAAGAAGTATCAGGAAATGCTCGAGGAAACCATCAAGCAGTATCATGAACGCAGAAAGCATCTTACTGCGGAGGAAGCTGGTGAAGCCCAAGAGCAAACCTCAGAGGAAATTATCAGAAGCGCCACAGAACAGGCTTTGCGCATCCTGCGTGAAATGAATGCAGACCGTGAAAGCTTCCGCAAGATTGGTCTCACTTTTGAAGAAAAGGCGTTCTATGACATTTTGATGGCGTTGCGTGACGAGTACAATTTTGAGTACGGCGACGACAAAATTGTCGACGGTGTTTCTGTCAATGAAAAATGCAGATCTTTGGCGAAAAAGATCAAAGAGATCATTGATACAAAATCCTCGTTTGCAGACTGGCTCAATAATCAGAACGTCCGGGATCAGCTCAAATTTGATATCAAGGTTTGCCTAATTAAGAATGGGTATCCCCCGCAGTACAGTCCCGAAGTTTTCCGCAAAGTCATGGAACAGGTTGAAAACTTCGAGGAACATAATGGATAAAAGAAAATGTAATAAGGAGGCGGTAAGATGATGCGTATTCATAATGTTTTTGAAGATGCAAAGCCTAAAGGTAGTTGCGATATGAGCAATGTGTTTGTAGATTTTCTTTTGAACAAAGGACTTTAACACCTTCGAAATTACAAAAGAGAATATCAATGATCTAATTTCACTCACAAGTGGATGTGTGAAAATCAATAGTTTTTGTACAGGATGCGGCGAGATGCGTGTGTTTACTGGAACACCAATATACTACTACAGCTTGAATGACATGAAACCTGAGTTCAGTCAGCACATGCTCGGTGAAGAGTTGGGTATGCTTCAGAAACACGGATTTGGCAGAATTGTTGCTGCAGAGGATGGCACATCAGAACAGCAATGGGACTGGAAAAATTGGCAGTGCGAAGATGCTGTACGATTGATGATTTTTAGTTTTACCTGTACCATGGAGGAATCTCATAAAATTGATTACGCTGTAATTACAGATGCGTATAATATGAGAAAAATTGGTCAGTATCCCTCTGTTGCTGATTTATCTTTTCCTGAGCTGAAAGAATATGGAAAAATCTTATCAAAAGAAGATATGCGCGAATTCCGCCGTGCTATCGGATTACATGCTCAAGGTATTGGAGTGGGCTCGTATGTGTATCTGCGACGCATTTTTGAGCGGATTATTGAATCAGCAAAGAATAGTGCAATTACAGACGAAAAGATTGATGAAGAAACATACACTAAAGCTCATGTGGACGAGAGAATCAAAATGCTGAAGGATTATCTTCCGTCAATATTGGTAGAAAACGCTGTGTTTTATTCGATTGTCAGCAAAGGAATTCATGAACTCAGCGAGGAAGACTGTACGGCATTCTTTCCGGTTTTACAGGAATCGATTTTTATGATTCTGAGACAATGGGAACAGATGCGGCAAGAAATAGAAGCAAAAAAACGATTAGTCGATTCTATGGCTAAAATTGCATCAAAAATTAAATAATGAGATAGCGTAAGGACACTCAATTTTGGTATAGCTATTTCTCCCTTTCTGTGGTAATGTGTGTTGCTGCTAGGAGGTGCAACACATGAACAAATTACTGAAAGACCTGTATGGCTGCTTCTACACTTCGCCGGAGCTCTCGGCACAGAAACAGGAAGTCGAAGAATGTCACCAGGCCCTCATCAATGCATTGGATAAACCAGAACGGCGACTGGCGCTGCAGATTATCGACGCCAAAGACTGCATCGTGGATGATACCTCTATCGGCGGCTTCATCTCTGGATTTGAGCTGGCATGGCAGCTCTCCATGGAACTGAATCAATACGAAAAAGAGCGCTCAGTCTCTTGCTGTACGGCGAAGAAATCGGGCGCTCTTTCCATGTCCGGAAAGGAAGAAGAGTAAGGTAGAATAAGTTGCGCAAAAAGAAAAGAGGATAAAAATAGACACAGTTTGCAGACTCAGGTAGAATGAAGTCACGACACACCATTCTGAAAGGAGAAAGCAAGCTATGTCTGAGAAGGTTGTACAGCTAAATGAGGAAGTAATCAAGGGGAAGTTAAAAGAATTGGTCCGGGGCAGCGTGGAAGAAACGCTGAATGAACTGCTGGAGCTGGAGGCTTCGATGCTGCCCCAGGCTGCCCGCTACGAGCGCAACGAGGCCCGTCGGGGCTACCACAGCGGGCACTATAACCGGAACCTTATCACCACCTCCGGAGACGTCACGCTCCATATGCCCTGCCTCAAAGGCATCCCTTTTGAGCGTTATCGCCGCCGGGAGAGCAGCGTAGAAGAAGCGCTCATTGAGATGTGCCTTGCCGGCGTCTCTCTGCGCCGCGTGGAGGATATCTCCGAATCTCTGTGGGGCACCAAGGTGTCTCCCTCCACCATCAGCGAACTGAACAAGAAAGCCTATGTTCACATTGAGGATTGGCGCAACCGTCCCTTGCAGGGCGGAAGGTATCCGTATGTCTATGTGGATGGGATTTACCTGCGCCGGAACTGGGGCGGAGAGTACGAAAATGTGGCAATTCTGGTAGCAATTGCTGTTAATGAGGACGGTTACCGGGAGGTTCTGGGATCTGCTGAGGGGATGAAAGAGGACAAGGCCAGCTGGGTCAGCTTCTTCCAGTGGCTGAAGGGACGTGGCCTGGACGGCGTGAAGTTGATTGTTGGGGACAAATGTCTGGGCATGCTGGAAGCCGTGGGAGAAATGTTCCCTGATGCCAAATACCAGCGCTGCACGGTGCATTTCTACCGCAATGTGTTCTCTGTTGTTCCGCGCTCCAAGGTAAAGCTAGTAGCCAAAATGCTGAAGGCGATCCATGCCCAAGAGCGCAGGAAGGCTTCCCGTGAAAAGGCCAGAGCTGTTGTCGCCGAACCGGAAGCCATGAAGCACTTAGAGACGGCTTTGGAAGACACCTCTATCGCTGGCTGACCTCATTCAGCCGGAGTCTGCAAATAGATTTGTGCATAACTCTTGACACTACCGAACTGCCTCTGAGTATGGCCGAGGCTGTGGCTGAGCAGGTACCCGTTGAGGTCGCATGAACAGAAAAGGGAGTTTGTGCCGAACACAGCCTCCTTCCACATGAACAAATATTAACTTATTCGGGTAGGTTCACAAATTGTCCCTATGAAACGCCGGAGAACGGCTGATCACCTTTTCTTTGGATACTATGTCTCAGGATTTTAGCTTATAGATTCTGTTTTTGTTCTCACCTTCCGCGACAACGATTCCTTCCGCGATCAATTCATTCAGATAGTCTCTTGTGCGAGACGGTTTCAATCCGATAAACTCCGCGATTGAGGAAGCTTTTGCTTCTGGCTTGTCGGTAAGATACGCAATAATGCTTTCCTTCGTTTTTATATTTATCGCCGATTTTTTGCCGCCGACTTTTATCGCCGATTTTTTGCCGCCGACTTTTCCAAAGCTGAGTGTCAGCACGGTTCGCTCTGGCTCAAGCTGCTCCGCGATATCAGGCATTATCCATCCTTGCTCACGCCAGACGCGGAAAATATTCGGGATACCGCTTCCTGCACGCTCTCCAATATCGATCAGGTTGAACATCTTGAGCATTGCCCCATTGCGGGGATCAGAGACGCCACCGCTTTTTGCCGCGTCGATTTCGATGCGAAAGCCGCCGGGGTTGGACATGATGATGCTGTCCCGCTTTTTGATTATGACCAGCCCTTGCCTGCCGTAATAATCCGCATTGATCAGGCAGTTTGCCAGCGCCTCACGGAGCGCCTGATGCACGGGCGTGTCGTCTACTCTGCTTCCGCCCTCCATCTTAAACGGTATCTTGATGTCCTGAATCAGCTTGTTATAGACGCGAAAATAGAAGTCGTAAACATTGCCGCTCCAGGTCCCGGAGGAGGAGATGATCCGGTCAGTCCAACGGGTGTCAGCGTCATACTGCTCCTGATAGTCCAAAAAATAGCTGTTGAATTCACGCACAATGTCATACTCATTGCCGAACATGAGCAGCCCGGCGGTGGTGGGATGTTTTTGTCCGTCCGAGCCGATGCCGACAGCACCCAGCTTCATCAGGAAGTCCTCATCCTCCAGCGCTTCCCAGACATGCCCGGGCCGGGAGAGCCTCATCCTTTGACGATAACTGCGGACGCTCTCCTTGTTGAACACTGTCAAATCCATTTCATTGAGCACAAGCATATCCTGCGTTTTCACGGAGGCGTCACGCACCATTGCCTGGTATTCTTCTTTAGTGCAGCGATAGTCGCCTTCCCCGTTGCGGCGGTATGTGCAGAGCGGATTGCCCTCAACATAAACGGGCTTATACGAGCGTTCCGCACGGGGAACATTTATTACAACGATATGATCTCCGTCTACCTCTTGGACGAACACATCTTTTGACGACAGTACATTTACACTGGTTTTATTTGGGTTATTTACAATGTCCCAGAACTCCTTGATCAGCTTCTCGGGGTCAGGCAGATTCACCGTGTGCAGAGATTTATCCGCCCATTCTTCCACGCCCAGCAGGATAATACTGCCGTAGGTATTGGCAAAGGCAGAGTAAGTCTCCCAAATGCTTTTGGGCAGGCCACCAAGGGCCTTCTTCGCCTCTATACGGTTATTTTCCCGGTATTGTTCGATGTTGGAAAAGTCAATCATGCTGTTCCTCCTTCACCAGTTCGATGATGTCGCAGAAGTCGCAGTCCAGAGCCTTGCAGATTTTAGTAAGGATTTCCGTGCTGACATGCTCGTTCTTGCCCAGCTTGGCAAGGGCGGTGGTAGATATGCCGGTAGCCAGCCGCAAATCTTTCTTTTTCATATTTTTATCAATCAGTAACTTCCACAATTTATTATAGCAAACAGTCATTTCTTCACCTCATACATTCAGTTTACACTAAATCAGGATAATTTTAACATAGGCGACCCGTTTTGTCTATCAAAAATCCAATTTTCAGATTCTAAATTTCTTTTCCAGACACGAGATTTTAAATTATCAACTGGCGAATGATAACCGAAGGAGAATTTTTAGCTTGCCCGCGGTTACCCGTTATTTATACAACGCTGTTTTTGAGATCATATCGCCTTGTAACTTCCAAAACACTTTTATTCTTTGTATAGCAGCGCAAATTTTGTCAGGACTTCACTCAGCCCGTTTTATGCAATCCTCTTTTGACCCACACTCTGACCCATACGCGGAAATATACGGAGAGGTTCGGGCAGGATGAAGGTGTCAACCACTCCGGAAAACACGGGCACGAAAGCACCAAAAGCAACCAAAAGCGCCCGACGGAGATGCCGGACGCAGCTCATAACCCGGAGGTCGTTGGTTCAAATCCTTCCCCCCGCAAACAGAAATCCTCTGATTTCGCTTGAAATCAGAGGATTATTTTTGCTTTTAATCACTTTTTCTGGCGGTTTATTTTTGCGGTCGTTTTCTGACCCATATTTTGACCCATACGGGAAATCGTCCTCACAAGCTCCATATTACTCGTTTCTGGCTTAAGCCAAAAACTCGCTCATTTCGCTGTTCGTCCTCTCCCCATCGAACCCGCTTCGCTGGGCTTCGATGGGGGCCCCCTTTAGGGCTGGAGAGCACTGGAGAGGACACTGCTCATGGTTTTCGCCGCTTCCCTCTGTGCTGCCGTGGTCACGTGGGCGTAGGTGTCCAGGGTAAATCCCGCCGAGTAATGCCCCAGCATTCCGGAGACGGTCTTGATGTCCACCCCGTTTTGCAGGGCTACCGTGGCGAATGTGTGCCCTTATGGCATAATAAGGATAAATCGGAAAACCCTTGCGTTGCAACGGGTTGGCGGTTTGCCCCTGTTCTTTTTCCACTAAAAAACGGCCCTAAAACAGGGGCTGCAGGAGGGGGTGAAAAACCAGGGCTGCACTTAAAGGACAAATTTTCTCGAGCTGAAAAGAAGGTTAAAAATGGGTTCCTAGGGCATCGCCATAAGAAAAGGTACTATGGATTAGACCTGTTGGGGGGATTATCCTATTTCCGTAAATTTCTGGTTTTCAAAATACCCCTAACATGATGGAAGCAAGAGGCAAAACGTGAACCCGACCTACTGTTATTTTTTCCAAATTCTTTTGCGACACCTATTTCCTTTCGACAAATTTCGTGGTATACTTATTTTAAATTATTTTAAATTTGTCTGAAAGGATTTTTGTTATGCGAGAACAGCTCAAGGATTCTATAAAACATTTTTTTACGCAAATTGTTTTTCCAGGAGCTATTTGGGACTGGGTTAAAAACGGCGGCCTACTGGTGCTCAGCATTTTTGGACTAAAAAAGAGCGGGGAAACATGGAATATATTGTCGGCAGGCGGTAACATCCCGCTTCAAAGTCGTATTCTGCTTGGCTTCTGTGTAGTAATCTGTGCTCTTAACATCGTTGGTTTGCTGATTTACCTTATTATCGGTATCCATACATACCGCAAGTTGAAGGCAGAACGGGAGCAGTTGGACGCGGAACGCACACAATTAGTCGCAGACAAGGAAAGAATGAATTCCGAGGCCGTTGTCCCCACTTTCCCGCCACTTGAATCCAGATATGTAATCACCAACGCAGAAATCGAACTTTTCTTTGAGGATCGAGAACATATCACTCAAAGGCAGACCATCTCCTTCTGCGTCAAAGACGAGTCTTTGGACTCCATATCCCATACAATGACTTGGACTGGAGACGGCTATGGCGGTAGTCAGTTGGACAAAACATCCCTCCAAAGAGGATACCATCTGACGGAAGCGGCGAGTAGCGCATCTATTTTTAAGGTTACTGTTACTTTTCCCGAAGAAAAACCTGCTAGCGATAAGGGTACTTACTGCATCGAAACCAAGGTCACCGACACTAAACACCAGATGATGCCATTCTTAGCCCGCCTGATTAAGTGCCCCACTGAACAGCTCTCTCTCAAGATTACCGCGCCACCAGGCATGATTCAATCATGTAAACAGATGGTCACCGCTGATTCTACATGCGATTTTATCCTCTCCGGACCTAAGCCTGTTAAGCTGGAGCGGGTGGGAAATCTCTCTTATTACCAATATAAGTTCGACAAACCGGATCTTCTCCGATACTACAGGCTTGAGTGGATCTTTACAGACCGCAGCTCTGCACCTGTTGTAGCGCAAGGCGCAAATTCTCCGTAAGGATTTTGAAGAAAGGTCTTTACAAGTGGGAGAAAAACAGGTACACTAGAACTATAGGAGGCTTTTGGAGACACTATCGCTAGATAGGAGGTAACATGATGACTAGTGATTAATGTAGCACACCCGTTATTCATATGATTTACCACATACAATACATGGGAATACTTTCATTTTATCCACCTAGAGGAAATGACGGCATAGTTCGTATGGTAAGTACACATTCCTCAATCAAGTCAGAGTACGCTTTTTGCGTACTCTGACTTTTGTGTGCCCCCAAGTAGGGCAACCGCTTTTTCAGGATATACACCTAAGAAAAAATGATTTCATGATTTAATCCCCTTATGTCATGTTCAAGACATAGGAGATATGCTTGAGGTTAATTTCAGGCAAAACCCCCAAAACTTGTGCGGTATAAACGAAAAAAGTGGATACCCCTTTGATAAATTGAGCAAAACAGTGAGAGCTTGATAGTCACAGTATGCCTCAAGTCGTGAAATCTGACTTTTGGCAGGCCCGCCCGTTTCAATACCCGGTGGAGCATCTGGAGGACGCTGTCCGGGGAGATCGGCCCACCTGTCGAAGAGGGGAACACATAGGGGCCGCCTCCACATTTCTTCCTCTGCTCTTTCAAAATTCCTACCGCATCCGCTCCCAGGGAGATGGTGCGGTAGGAATTTTTTGTTTTCAGCGGGGCTTCCACTACTTCTCCATTGATTCTCGAGACCTGCCGCTGAACCCGGAGGGTGCCCTGCTCCAAATCAAGGTCCTCCCACTTCAGCCCGAGGAGTTCTCCCTGACGTAGCCCTGTGGCCAGTTCAATGTAGTACATCTCGAAGACACTGCTGTCCTTGGCTTCTCGTAGAAAGGATGCCAACTGTTCCACTGGGAGCGTCTTCATCTCCTGGTGTTCCAGCTTCGGCAGAGCACAGCCCTCCGTGGGATTGACCGCAATCAGCTTCTGGCTCCTGGCAAAATCCATTGCAGAGGAGATGACCTGGTGGATGTTCCGCACTGTCTTGGGGCTGAGACCTTTAGGTTGCCCTTTCGCCTCAGTTCGGTCCACTCTGCCCTTAGACAGCAGCTTTTTGTACAGCTTTTGCATTTCCAGAGTAGTCAGCTTGTTCAGCTGGATTTTGCCGATATTCGGCTTGATGTGATTGTCGATGTACCCCCGGTAGGTATTGTGGGAGGAGGGCCGCACCTTGATCTTGGCGTAGTTCTCAAACCAGATATCCATCCGCTGCCCGACCGTGTACTTCTCCGCCTTGAGAGTGTCCACCTCCATGTTTTCCTGGATTGCCCGCTTCAGCTTCGCCTTCACCTCTGCCTGGGTCTTGCCGAGGACGTTTTTGTAGACGGTCTTTCCGGTTTTCGGGTCCCGCCCGGCGGTGTAGCGGCCCTCCCACCGGCCGTCCGGCCGTTTTCGTATGCTGCCCTCGCCATTGGCTCTGCGTTTTGCCACTTGTATCGCCTCCATTCAGCGACACAACATACCACAGCTTTGGCATAATAGCCAGGAGGTCAGGGCAGAGTTATCAGAAAGTTATCATTTGCCGGGATGGGGTTCTCTTTGTTTTCAGCGTATCAAAATCTGCATACTGCTTCGCCTTATTCTATTTGTATACGCTGGTACAACCCAGAGACAATTCATTTCGATTCGCTGTTTTCGCTGACCGCAGCACACAAAGCCTCGACACGTGGCTTTGTTCTTTGCCCTAGGTCTCTGGCGCCGTCCTACAGCAAAACCGCACACAGCGGCTTACAGGCCGAAACACGGGGATTCACTGGGCTGTTGGCAACTTCTTTTCCTCTGCACTACACTGAAGTTTCAGCTCCTCATCTTTGCGGAAAAGCGGGGAAATTCTTAGCTGAGCCATTGTTGACCCCGCCAAACTCGTTGCTGCTGTAAGCATTACGGGCTGCCAGACGTCAAATCAGGAGCCAGCATCTATATATTGACGCCATTGACAGACCGAACAAAAATCTGGAAAACGTAGGAATTACGCCTCAAGACTCCCGCTTTTCGTCTCCCCGGCCCGCACTGCGGGACGGTGTGAATCGGCGTGGCGGCACAAGACGCCACGCCTTTATCCTGCTTCTCTTGCGTCCCCTCGGTTCACCTCGCCGTTCGTCGCAATTGCCGAAGCTGCCAGATGCCACAGACCGCTGTATAAGACTGTCTTTGCAGTAGACACACCTCTCCAGCTATGCTAATATAAAGCAAGCTGCGGGAGGTGGATTAGCGTAATGACTAAAATCATCATTGTGGAGGATGATTCCGCCATTCGGGAGGAGCTGACTCTGCTACTGTCCAACGAGGGCTATCAGATTGCTGCGGTGACCGATTTTACAGACGTCGCCCGGCAGGTCTCAGATTTCTCCCCCGACCTGATTTTGCTGGACCTGGGGCTGCCAGGCCGGGACGGGATGTCACTGTGTGCCGATATCCGGAGGTCCAGTCGTATACCGATTATTTTCGTTACCAGCCGGGACTCGGTCAGTGACGAACTACAGGCTCTCAGCCTGGGCGGGGACGACTATATCACCAAGCCCTACAACATCCCGGTACTGCTGGCCCGGATCAAGGCGGTGCTGCGCCGGAGCGGCGGCCCTGCGGAGCCGGACATCCTGGATGCCAAAGGTCTCATCCTCCACCTGACCAGAGGGACAGCGGAGGCAAATAGGAAAGTGGCGGAGTTGACCCGTAACGAGCTGAAAATTCTGGCCTATCTCATGGAAAATCAGGGGAAAATCGTCTCCCGGGCCGACCTGATCGACGCCCTATGGGACAGTCAGATTTATATCGACGACAACACCCTCAGCGTGAATATGACCCGCCTGCGGGCCAAGCTGGAGGAGCTCGGCCTGCCCGGTTTTATCAAAACCCGCCGGGGAATGGGGTATCAGTTATGACGCTTCGGGAATTTTTATCGGACCGGCTGTTCCGGGTCATAACACAGCTGCTTTGCTTCACAATGGCCGCCCTGTTTCTCCGGGCCACCGGAACCCAGTCCGGCGTGCTGGCGATTTTGGCGGCGGTATTTCTGCTGCCCTTTTGCGCGATACAGCTGTCTGACTTTCTTTCCCAGCGGGCGCGCCTTCGGGAGCTGGAATCCATTCTGGACAGCCTGGATCGAAAATACCTGTTTACCGAGTGTGCTCCGCCCCCAAAAAATCTCTATGAACGACGGTTGTTCAATTTGACCCGCCGGGCGGGGCGGGATATGACTGGGGCGGTGTCTGACGCGGAAGCCTCCCAGCGGGAGTACCGGGACTATGTGGAGCAATGGGTGCATGAAATCAAGGCCCCCATCACTGCCGCCCGGCTCACTTGCCGGGACCTGGACGGAGAAACCCGCCGGAAATTGACTGCGGAACTGTCCCAAATCGAAGCGCATATAGAGCGGGTCTTGTTCTACGCACGGGCGGAGAACCCGGAGCAGGACTGCCTGTTCCGGCAGGCGGACTTGGGAAAAATCGCCGCGCAGGCCATTGAAAACCACCGTTCCCTGCTCATCCAGAGCGGTGTCCGGGTGGAAACAGAGGGGCTGGACTGCAAAATCTATACCGATGAAAAATGGGTGGTCTTTATCCTGGGGCAGCTGTTCCAAAACGCCGCCCGTTATCGGGGACCGGAACCGGTCATCACCCTTTCCACCAAGCCGCTTGGGAGGCAGACCCAGCTTATTGTTCACGATAACGGCATCGGTATCCCTGCTCATGAGTTGCCTCGTGTGTTTGAGCGAGGCTTCACCGGCAGCAACGGACGGGCTCGCGGCGGTTCTACCGGCATGGGCCTGTATCTGTGCAGGAAGCTGGCCTCTTTCCTGGATTTGGAGTTGCACATCGTTTCACAGGAGGGGGCTGGAACGACTGTGACGCTGACCTTTCCCGCGAAGGAAAACCTTACAAAACTGTAAGGTAAATCAATATGAAATCGCTACAACATCCCTTGCCTTTGGTGTACCATAGGTGCAAAGGAGGCAACCGCTATGCTGCAGGTACAAAACATTGAAAAATATTACGGGAGCAGGAACAATGTCACCAAAGCCCTGGACCGGGTGAGCTTTGACGTGGAGGCCGGGGAGTTTCTGGCTATTATGGGAGCGTCGGGCAGCGGGAAGACCACCCTGCTCAACTGCATCTCCACCATCGACACCGTCAGCGCGGGGAAGATCCTGCTGGATGGGGTGAACATTGCCGACCTGTCCGAGGAGAAACTGGCCCGGTTTCGCCGGGAGCGGCTGGGCTTTGTCTTCCAGGACTTCAACCTGCTGGACACCCTGACCATCGAGGAGAACATCGGGCTGGCCCTCTCTCTGAACCGACAGGACGCCCGCACGGTCCAGAATCGAGTGCGGGAGATGGCCCGGAAGCTGAGCATCTCCGACATTCTGGAAAAATTCCCCTACCAGGTGTCCGGGGGCCAGAAGCAGCGGGCGGCCTGTGCCCGGGCCATGGTGGCGGGGCAGTCCCTGCTGCTGGCCGATGAGCCAACCGGAGCCCTGGACTCCAAGGCGTCCAAAAATCTGCTGGAGATTATGACCCGGATGAACCGGGACATGGGGGCCACCATCCTCATGGTCACTCACGACGCCTACAGCGCCAGCTACGCCAAACGGGTGCTGTTCCTCAAGGACGGCCGGGTGTTTAACGAACTGCTCCGGGGGGACCGGGGCAGACCGGTGTTTTACCACGAGATTCTGGATGTGCTGGCCGCGCTGGGGGGTGACGTCAGTGACGTTATCTAAACTCTCCCTGCGCAACGCCCGCCGCCAGGCCAGGGACTATCTGGTCTACTTTGTCACGGTGGTGATGGCCGCCGCCCTGCTCTACTCCTTCAACGCGCTGACCTTCTCCCGGGAGATCAAAACCCTGTCCGATGGGATGGAGATGCTCCCCCTGATGATTGCCATGGCCACCGTGGTGGTGGTGTGCGTCTTCGGGTGGCTGGTGGCCTACGCCCCCAAGTTTATGCTCCTGCGCCGGGGCCGGGAATTGGGTGCCTACCTGCTCATCGGCCTGGAAAACAGGCAGGTGGCCCGGCTCTTCTTTCAAGAGAATCTGGCCGTGGGGGGCTGTGCCCTGGTGCTGGGGACCGCCCTGGGCGGATTGCTCTACCAGGCATTCCGGGCTATGGCGCTGGCCCTGTTCAAGCTGCCATACACTTTCGCCTTCGGCTTCTCCCACCCCGCCCTGGCGCTGACGGCGGCCTGCTTCGCCCTGATCTACCTCCACGCCCAGCGCCGCAGCCGGAAATATATCCGCAAGACCAAAATTCACGACCTAATTTACTCCGACCGGCGCAACGAGGGGGCGGTCATCGGGACGGAAAAAAACCGGCGCCGGGTCTTTGCCGTCTCTCTCGTGCTGGGGGGCGTCGGAATACTTTTGATTCTGGTGCGGGACCTTGCCGTCACCACCGCCGGGGCGGGGTGTCTGATCTTGTTCCTCTTCGGTTTCTTCCTCAGCTTCGCCTCCGGGGTGCCCGCCTACTTTGACAAGCGGCCTGCCCGGAAATACCGGGGCGTGACCCTGCTGGTCTTCCGTACCCTCACCGCCAAGCTGGCCACCATGGGGGTGCTCATGGCCACTATCTCCATGGTCCTCACCGCCACCCTCGTCTCTGAGGGGACGGGACTGGTCTTCCGGGGCCTTTTCACCGGCCGGGCGGCGGACACCGCTTGCTTTGATTTGTTCATCAGCATTGACGACCCGGACCGGGATCACGGCCTCTATCTGGACTATATCGGAAAAAACATCCCGGTGGAGCAGTCGGTGGAGTATCAGGTCTATCTCACCAACAGTCCCATGGTGCGGGACTACATCGAAACCCAGACCGTCTATTACTACTACAACTACGACCAGGACCCGGTGCTCCGGTACAGCGACTACGCCGCCCTGCGGTCCATCGCCGGCTACCGGACGGTGGAACTGAAGGAGGGACAGTACCTCTTCCACTGCATGACCTACCTGGAGGAACCGTTGCGAACATATACCCAGCCCCTGACCTGTGGGGACACCACCCTCCAGCCGGGAGGCGTCTACACGGAGCACCTGTCCCAGAGCGGCGGCATCACCAATGGGCGGGGCTACATTCTGGTTGTCCCCGATGAGGCCGCGGAGGGACTGGCCGTCCACCATAGGACCTATGCCGCTAAAACGGCCCTGCCGGTGAGTCGGGAACAGTATGATGCCCTGTATGGCCTACACAATGACCGTCTGGACTGGAGTGAGCCGGTCAAATATGTGGACGGCATTACCACTCGGGCAAATGAGGAAGCAGAGGTGGCCTCCCAGACCGCCCTGTGTGTGTTCCCCCTGTTTTATCTGGCTCTGGCGCTGACCATGACCGCCGCCACCATCCTCACCATCCAGCAGCTCAGCGAGTCGGAGCGGTACAGGCGGCAGTTCCAGCTCCTGCAAAAGCTGGGTATGGACCACCGGGAGATGGCAAAGACCCTGACCCGCCAGTTTGCCATCTACTACGCCCTGCCCGCCGTCCCTCCGGTGCTCATCGGGGTCCCCTTCCTCCTCCATCTGGCCAACGCCCCGGAGCCGGGGGTGATGGTGGGGGCCTCCAGCCCCCTGGTGATTGTCATCACCGCCTTGGCTGTCTTCTTCCTGATCTACGCCATCTATATCCTGCTGGCCTATACCAGCATGAAACGAAATGTTTTGCCATCATAATTCCAAGATGGTCTTTGACCCATAACTTGACCCAGAATAGGAAAAAGACGGTGGAGGCAACGAAACAAAGAGGTCAGGAAAGTATTTGATTCCGGTGGGAAGATACCCAGGAAGTGCTGGAAATACCCAAACCAGACTTTGGAGCGCAGCTCATAACCCGGAGGTCGTTGGTTCAAATCCTTCCCCCGCAACCACTTAAAAATTAAAGCACCGCTTTTGCGGTGCTTTAATTTTTTGCGCTGACGGAGGAAAACTTGTGATAGATGCCTGAGGGTTATGAGGCCGACGAGCGTAGCTCGTTGGGCCGATTACAACGGTGTTGTCGTTCTGCCACAGCATCAGCCAGTCGCCCTGTGCGCGCCGGGTGAGCACGTGCTCCTCCACAGCGAGGTTGACGCAGGGGTCGGTGCTGCCGGTTTCAAGATACAGGATGCTCATTCTCTCCGGGACCTTTCTATATATAATAGGTAAGAATGGGGAATGCCGGGCTTGCATGCGGCCGCCGCGCCGCGCTATTCCCCGCCGCTTCTGTAAAGCCGCTTTGCGTATTCTCTGCGCTTTGCATTATATCCCGCCTCTTATCAAAACACAAGCCCGGCGCAGGCGCGAATTGAAAAGCACCCCGCCCGGCAGACAGCGCGATAAACTATCCGACCGGCAGGATGCTATTTTTCTTTTATCTGTCCATGCCGCAGGCGGTGGCCTGCTCGATGAGGCAGCGGTCGTTCTCGACCGCGTCATAATAGCGGAAGCCACCGGTGAAATTATAGCAGTCAAAGCCGCAACCGGCCAGAATCCGGCAGGCGATGTAGCTTCTCAGCCCGCTCTGACAGCTGACATAAACCGGCTTGCCGCGCTCAAGCTCACCGATGCGCGCGCGAAGCTCGTCGACCGGGATGTTGACGAAGCCGTCCATGTGCCCGTACGCAAACTCCTGCGGCGTTCTGGTATCGAGCAGAATCACGCTGCCGTCCCGCGGCAGGGTTCTGACGTCCTCCAGATACCACTGCTTCATAACGCCCTTGGCGATGTTGTCTACCATGAAGCCCGCCATGTTCACCGGGTCCTTGGCGGAAGAGTATGGCGGGGCATAGGCGAGCTCAAGGTCTTTAAGCTCCGTGGCTTTCATGCCGCAGCGGATGGCGGTGGCGAGCACGTCAATACGTTTGTCGACCCCCTCATAGCCCACAATCTGCGCGCCGAGCAGCTTGTAGCTGCCCTTTTCAAAGACGACCTTCATCGTCATCAGTTTGCCGCCGGGATAGTAACCGGCGTGGCTCATCGGGGAGAGGATGACCTTATCCACGTCAAGCCCGGCCTTCCTGGCGTTTGCCTCGTTGAGACCGGTTGCCGCCGCGGTCAGCTCAAAGACCTTCAAAACCGAGCTGCCCTGACTGCCCTGATAGCGGCTGTCCCCGCCGCAGATGTTATCTGCCGCGATGCGCCCCTGCTTGTTCGCCGGGCCTGCGAGCGCGATGACCGTGTCCTCGCCGCTGACAAAGTGTCTGACCTGCACCGCGTCACCCACAGCATAGATGTCGGGCAGAGAGGTCTCCATGCGGTCGTTCACCACGATGCTGCCTTTCACACCGAGCTCAAGCCCCGCCTCGCGCGCAAGCGCGCTCTCAGGAGAGACGCCGATGGCCAGAATCACCATGTCCGCGCGGAGGGGAGCGGCATCCTTCAAAAGCACGTCTACCCCGCCGGGAACCTCCTCAAAGCCCTCCACGCTGTGGCCCAGGGCGAGCTTGACGCCGTTTCTGCGCATTTCCGCGTGGATAAAAGCGGCCATATCCGCGTCAAAAGGATTCATCAGCTGCTTGGGGCGCTGGACAATGGTGACGTCCATCCCCAGCTCGCGGAGATTTTCGGCAAGCTCCAGACTTATAAAGCCGCCGCCGGCCAAAACCGCAGACCTGGGCTTGTGCGCGTTGATATACTCCTTGATGCGGAAGGTATCCTCCACCGTGCGCAGTGTGAAGAGCTTGTCCAGCCCCACGCCCGGAAGCTTTGGCTGGGTGGGCTTCGCGCCGGGGGAGAGCAGCAGCTTATCATAGCTCTCCTCAAATTCCGCGCCGGTGTCTAAATTCCTGACGGAGACGCACTTTCTGTCGGGGTGGATGGCCGTGACCTCGCGGTGTACGCGCATATCCACGCGAAAGCGCTCATAAAAGCTCTGCGGGGTCTGCAAGGTCAGCTCATCTCCATCCGTGATGACGCCGCCGATATAGTAGGGCAGGCCGCAGTTTGCATAGCTGACATAGCCGGAGCGCTCAAATACGATAACCTCCGCCTGCTCATCCAGCCGGCGGATTCTCGCCGCCGCTGTTGCGCCGCCCGCGACGCCGCCCACGATTACAACTTTCATTTCCGTGTCACTTCTCCTCTCCACGCGGATATCCCGCCTATATTTTCAACCTTGGAATAACCCATATTTTTAAGCTGCCCCACGGCCTGACGGCTGCGTGCCCCGCTCAGGCAGTAGACGAAAAGCGGCGTGTCCTTGGCAGGGGCGCTGCCTGACACCCGGCCTATCTCATCAAGCGGGATGTTGACGCTGCCGGGGATGTGCCCCTCGCCGTACTCCTGCCGTGTGCGCACATCCAGCAGCACCGCGCCGTGCTGGGCGCGGAAGCGCTCCACGCCCGTGTTGATGTCAGCGCCGTGCAAAAATCCGAAAAGTCCCATCGAAGGCCTCCGCTCAGAGCATGGAGATAATCTGCGCCTTGGGTCTTGCGCCCACGGCCTGATTGACAATCTTGCCGTCCTTAAGCACCACCAGCGTTGGGATGCTCATAACGCCGAACTTCGCGGCCAGTGTGGGCTGCTCGTCGACATTTACCTTGCCCACGACGATATCCGCGCGCTCAGAGGCAATCTCATCCACAATGGGGCTGACCATACGGCAGGGGCCGCACCAAGACGCCCAGAAGTCCAGCAGAACGGGCTTTTCCGCCTTGAGCACCTGATTTTCAAAATTCTCATTGGTGATAGTGATAACAGACATTTATATATCCTCCTGTTTTAGTCGGCGGGGGAGTTGACCCCCGTCTTTATTTGTTGGCCTTAGTATACATTAAAGCCTGCGCCGTTTCTGTGATAATATCACACAAAAGCGTAAATTTTAAATAAAAAAGTGCCGACCACGGAAACGGCCAGCACTATAACCTATATAACAGGCCTCGCAGAGTTCGTCGCCCGCAGACGGCGAATAAAGTCAAATTGTTTTTGCGGTGACCCGCGCGGCGAAAAAACTCTTCTCCGGGCGCGCGCCCAGCCTGTAAATATGCGGGCAACCGCAAAACAGAGGGGCTGTGACCGGGGAACGAGGTCAAATGGCTGCGAGTTTGTCCTCCTTCAGCTCTTCGCCTATTACGTCGCCCTCCAGCGCGGCCTTGACATAGATAAGCCCCGCAATCTTGCCAAGAGCGTAACCGTGGAGTAAGGTAGTATGGGTTCATAAATCAAATGGCAGCCTGTAGTTTAACAAAACAACAGGCTGCTGCTTATACGAGAACCGGAGCCGCGCTTTTTATCGCGGCTCCGGTTTTGAGCTGTGTGGAAATGACTGCTTATGAGGCAAACGCTTCCTCCGGCGCTCAGTCTCTGCGGAAGATATCGCGCGTGTACACCTTTTCGCGCACGTCGTCAAGCACGGGATCATACCTGTTGGCGATTATGGCGGCACTCCGTGTCTTGAACTCGTCAAGCTCGTTTACAACGCGGCTGCCGAAGAAGGTAGTGCCGCTTTCAAGCGTCGGCTCATAGATGATTACCTCCGCTCCCTTGGCCTTGATGCGCTTCATAACGCCCTGTATGGAGCTGTGGCGGAAGTTGTCACTGTTGCACTTCATTGTCAGGCGGTATACGCCAATCACGGTTCTGTGCTCTCTCTGCGGGCTATAGTCCTCATTCGCGCCGTACGCTCCGGCGAGCTCCAGCACCCGCTCTGCAATAAAGTCCTTGCGCGTGCGGTTGGACTCCACAATAGCCTCGATGAGATTTTCCGGCACATCCTCATAATTTGCGAGGAGCTGTTTTGTGTCTTTGGGCAGGCAGTAGCCGCCATAGCCGAAGGATGGGTTGTTGTAGTAGTCGCCTATGCGTTTGTCAAGGCATACGCCGTCGATAATCTGCCGGGTGTCGAGACCCTTCATCTCCGCATAGGTGTCAAGCTCGTTGAAATAGGAAACGCGCAGGGCAAGATAAGTGTTGGCAAAGAGCTTGACGGCCTCGGCCTCGGTAAAGCCCATTATAAGCGTTGGCACATTGTCCTCAACTGCGCCCTCATTTAATAGCCCGGCGAAGGTCTCCGCCGCTGTAACGAGCCGCGCATCCTCCATGTCAGTGCCGACGATTATGCGGCTGGGGTAGAGAATATCGTACAGTGCCTTCGTCTCACGCAGAAACTCCGGGCTGAAGATTATGCTGCGGTTGTTGAATCTTTCGCGCACCGCGGCTGTGTAGCCGACCGGCACCGTGGACTTTATCACTATTATCGCGTTGGGGTTAATCGCTGTAACAAGAGCGATAACCTCTTCCACCGCGCTGGTATCAAAGACGTTTGTCTTGCTGTCATAGTTTGTGGGCGCGGCGATGACGACAAACTGCGCGTCTTTATACGCCGCGTGTGCATCCGTGGTCGCGGTGAGGTCAAGCTTTTTCTCCGCAAAAAACTTCTCTATGTATTCATCCTGTATGGGCGATATGCGGCGGTTTATCATCTCCACCTTTTCCGGCACAATATCCACCGCCGTCACATGATGGCGCTGCGCAAAAAGAGCCGCGATTGAAAGCCCGACATAGCCTGTCCCGGCAACCGCAATATTCATCTATAGTCCTCCCTCAGCACAAGCATTCATATTAGGCCGCTAAATCCGCCCATACTTATATATTTATATAATATAAGCATTCTACCGCGCTTGTCAACATTTTGCGCGGTATATTGGTGCCGCGTTTTTTTGTATTGGCGTTATACTGCTGTCGGCTGTTTATATTTTCCCTCGCAAATTACCCTGTCAGCCATTGTCCACCAGCGCGGCTCCGGTTTTTGTTGCTATATCGGTGTAATTGTGCTAAAATAACTATTTGTACATAATTTTAAAGAAATGAAGTGATTCAGCATGAAGTTTTCATCCAAGATTGAAAAGTGCGGACTGTCGCCCATGCGCAAATTTGCCGGGGCGCAGGCACAGGCGGAAGAGCGCGGAATGAACATCCTCCACCTTGAAATCGGCCAGCCTGATATACCCACGCCGGAGGCATATTTCCGCACAGCGCGCGGTTTTGCCGACCCGGTTGTCGCCTATGCCCCATCTGCGGGTGAACCGGTGCTGCTCGACGCGGTCTGCGATTACTATAAAAAGCTCGGTGTCGACATCTCCCGCGGCGATCTGCTTATCACGACCGGCGGCAGCGAGGCCATGCAGATGGCGCTTGCCGCGATTCTTGACGACGGCGACGAGATCATCATCCCTGAGCCCTATTACCCCAATTACAACCTGCCCATAACCCTCGCCGGGGCAACTGTATGCCCAATTCTTACAGACCCGGCCGACGGCTACCGCTATGCCGTGCGCGAGCGCATTGAGCCCCTCATAAACGAGCGCACCCGCGCCATCTTCATCACAAACCCCGGCAACCCCACCGGCACCGTACTCACCAACAGCGAGCTCAGGCTCATGCTTGACATTGCCCGTGAGCATGATTTGTTCCTCATCTGCGACGAGGTGTACAGGGAGTTTGTCTACCGCGACGAGCCGCTCGTGAGCGCCCTGCAATTTGAGGGCTATGAGGACAATGTTGTCATCATCGACTCCGTGTCCAAGCGCTTTTCCGCCTGCGGCGCGCGTATCGGTGTGCTCATCTCGAAAAACGCGGAGTTTATGAGCCAGTGCATGAAATGGTGCCAGTGCCGCCTGTGCGTGGCCACTATCGACCAGCGCGCCGCCGCCGCGCTCTACAGCGTGGGGCCGGAGTACTTCGCCGAGGTCAAGCGCGAGTACATGAGCCGCCGCGACACGCTCATGGCAAAGCTGCGTGAAATTCCGGGCGTCGTGTGTGAAGTGCCGGAGGGCGCGTTTTACGTGATGGCCTCTCTGCCGATAGACGATGCGGACAAGTTCCAGACCTGGCTGCTGGAGGAGTTCAGCGACAACGGCGACACGCTGATGTTCTCCTGCGGCGAGCCGTTCTACGCCACCCCCGGCAAGGGCAAAAACGAAGTGCGCATGGCCTATGTAATCAACAAAGACGCACTAAGCCGCGCAATGGATGTCCTGCGCACCGCAATTGAGCAGTACAACGCGCGGTAAAAATGAATAGGATTATATAGCATGAAATCCCCCGTGCTCTGAAGTGAACCGAAAAGTTAGACAAAAAAAGAAATAAGAATAGTTTATGCAACCGAAAGGGCTTGCTGCCTGTACAGAGCAGGCGGCAAGCCCGTTAACTTTGCCCTGATGCGATGGTTGTTATAATCGTAAAGATATTCAATGAGTTTCTGCCTGAACTACTCTATAGATTCAAACTCCTACAGATAAAGCAATTCACTCTTGGGTTTGTATACTTCCGGTAGCTTGGCGTTTATACTGAGCACAGGAAAGGAGGAGACGGAATGAATCAAATTAAAATCGGCAGATTCATTGCAGAGCGGAGAAAGGAGAAAAACCTGACGCAGATGCAGCTTGCCGAAAAGCTTGGCATTACGGACCGGGCAGTTTCCAAATGGGAAAACGGAGTTTCCCATAGTTAAAGATACCACACCAAATATGATGAACCCACGCTTATAC
>CAUABY010000007.1 GCA_958427375.1 uncultured Eubacteriales bacterium | reverse complement strand
ATCCGCCCCCGCCTCCAGCGCCGCCTTCGCGACGGGCACCGCCCCGTGTCCGTAGGCGTCGGCCTTCACCACGCCCAAAAAGCGGCAGCCCGCGGGCAGAGAGGCGCGGATGGCCTCATAGTTGTGCCGGATGTTTGCAAGGCTGATTTCAGCCCAGGTTCTCTTTTGTAAATCGTTCATGTGAATAGCCAACCCCGTATAAAAAACGTAATAAAAGCCCTACTGTTGGCAAAGCCATTTTGACTTTGTCAACGATTTAGCTGGTTCCAGCCGCTTATCTCGGCAAATACACGCACGCGCCCGCCGGAGGCCAGCTCCGCGCTCACGGGCAGCTTCGTGTACTTGTCAAAATGCACCTCCGCGCTAAGCTCGTCGGAGGGGATGAACACCGCCACAAGCTCCTCGCCCTCTTCCCAGGCGCTGTCAATGTATGCGCCGCGCATAGCGTCAACAAGGATGGGCAGCGCCGACAAGGGGGAGAGCCCAAAATCGTCCAGCATCCCAGTGTCGAGCGCCACACCGTCATATTCAAGCGCGGTCTCGCCGGTGCTGATGTGCGCGCTCACGCCCTTGATAATCTCCGGCGAGGTCACGGTCACGCGGCAGCCGTCAGCGTCCTCGGTGTAGTCAAGCGTGAACTCAGCACTGCGGTCATCGTACTCGGCGCGTATGCGCGCGGTAAAATTCAGCCCGTACAGCTCGTTAAGTGACGCGGAAATCTTCTCCACCTCGCCGCGCGCGGAAGCGCCGCCGCAGGCGGTCAGCAGCAGGGTAAAGCAGAGTAAAAGCGGCAGATACAGTTTTTTCATGGTGCAGTCTCCTAAAATAGTCTTGTACCACAACTGTATGCACCTTGGCTTATTATAATCACCGCCCGCGCAATAGTCAAACGCGATTTTGCCACAAAAGGCGGATTGTCCGAATAAAGCGGCATTTTCCGCCGCCCGCGGGCAGAAAAGGCGCAAAAATTCTCTTGCAAAGCGGTGAGAAATGTGTTATTCTAACTTTTGCTATGAACGGGAAAATAGCGCCGTCAACATTCGGCAGAGAGTAGGGGTCACCGGCTGCAAGCCCCTTGGAGTGTACGCGCTTGGTTCGCCCCGGAGCATCCGGCCAATCACCGGCGCGCGGCTGCGTTAAAGGCTTTTCGAGTGCGGCTGTGCCGAATCTGGGTGGTACCGCGGAAGTTATGCTTTCGTCCCTTTTTGCGGGGATGAAGGCGTATTTTTTTATAGGAGTGACCGAAATGAGAGAACTTATGCAGGGGCTGAGAGAGGCCTCTATCAAGGCGATTCACGAGTGTGAAGATACCGAGCTGCTTGAATCACTGCGCGTTAAATATTTGGGCAAAAAGGGCGAGCTGACTGGCATACTGCGCCAGATGGGCAAGCTCTCCGCCGAGGAGCGCCCGGCCATGGGTCAGCTTGCAAATCAGCTTCGTGCCGATATCGAGGCCGCGATTGAAGAGCGCGGCAGCGCGCTCAACGAGAAGCTGATGGAGAAAAAGCTCGCGGCTGAGACGGTTGACGTGACTTTGCCGGGCGAGGTAAAGCGCCTTGGCCACAAGCACCCCATGTACAACGTGCTCGACCAGATAAAGGACATATTCATTGGTATGGGCTTTGAGATTTTGGACGGGCCTGAAGTGGAGCTTGCGGACTATAATTTCACCAAGCTCAATATCGACGAGGGGCACCCCTCCCGCGAGTGGACGGACACCTTCTACTTCACCGAGGACAGCAAGACCCTCCTGCGCACACAGACCTCCAACATGCAGGTACACGCCATGGAGACGCACAAGCCGCCCATCCGCGTGCTCGCCCCCGGCCGCGTCTACCGCAAGGACGAGGTCGACGCCACGCATTCACCCATGTTCCATCAGATAGAGGGGCTTGTTGTCGACAAGGGCGTCACCATGTCCGACCTCAAGGCCACGCTCAACCTTGTTGTTGAAAAAATTTACGGCGAGGGCACGCGCACGCGCTTCCGCCCGCATCACTTCCCCTTTACCGAGCCGAGCTGTGAGCTGGATATCCAGTGCCACAAGTGCGGCGGCAAGGGCTGCCCGACCTGCAAGGGCGAGGGCTGGATAGAGGTGCTCGGCGCTGGCATGGTACACCCGAAAGTGCTTGCCGGCTGCGGCATCGACCCGGATGTGTACTCCGGCTGGGCTTTCGGCATGGGTCTTGAGCGCCTTGCACTGGGCGAGTACAAGATTAACGACATGCGCCTGATTTTTGAAAACGACGTCCGCTTCCTTGAACAGTTCTGATTATAGGAGGGTAAGAAAATGAGACTTTCAAGAAAATGGCTCAACGAGTTTGTTGAGCTGCCCATAGATGAGTATGATGACCGCAGCTTTGGCGAGGCGATGACCGTCTCCGGCTCCAAGGTGGAGATTACCGAGGATTTGAGCCGCGGTATCCGCAATGTCAAGGTCGGCAGAATACTTGATATAGAAAAGCACCCCAATTCCGACCATATGCTGGTCACAAAGATAGATGTCGGCGCGGAGGCTCCCGTGCAGATCTGCACCGGCGCGTGGAACGTACACGTCGGTGACCTTGTGCCCGCCGCGCTGCACAACTCGCTGCTGCCCAGCGGCGCAAAGATTGCCAAGGGCAAGCTTCGCGGCGTCGAGTCCGACGGCATGCTCTGCTCCCTCAAGGAACTGGGGCTCACCACGCATGACTACCCATATGGCGATATTAAAGCCGCCGCTATCCTTGGCGACTATCACGCGATAAATCCCGACAAGCCCTCCATCGCGCCCGACATAGCGCATGGCGACGTGATTTTCGGTAATGTTCTCGCGGCCGATGTTACGGAGGTCAGGGAGTACGCGCTAAACAAGTGGCATCTCGTCCTTGACGGCGGCAGTCTGCACTTTGATACCGTGACCGACTGCCAGAATGTCCACGTCGGCGACATGGTGGCGTATGACCGCAAGCGCGGTCAGATCTGCACCCTTGCGGACCTGCGCGCAAAGCAGGAGGAGTTCCCCCACTGTATCGCAGACGGTATCTTCATCATCCATGAGGACTGCAAGCCCGGCGATGACGTGGGCGCGCTCATCGGCCTTGACGACCACGTTGTTGAGTTTGAGATAACCCCCAACCGCCCCGACTGCCTGTGCGTCATCGGCCTTGCCCGCGAGGCGGCCGCAACCTTCGGCAAAGAGCTAAGGCTGCACGAACCCAGGGTCATGGCCAAGGCCGGCGGCGATGTGAACGAGCTTGCCAGGGTCGTTATAGAGGAACCTGAACTCTGCCCGCGCTACACCGCACGCATGGTCAAAAACGTCAAAATCGCGCCCAGCCCCGCATGGATGCGCGAGCGCATCCGCAACGCCGGCATGCGCCCGATAAACAACATTGTCGATATCACAAACTATGTCATGCTTGAATACGGCCAGCCCATGCACGCCTTTGACTTTGCCTGCGTCGATAATGGTGAAATCCATGTGCGCTGTGCCAAAGAGGGTGAGACTATCCGCACGCTTGACGGTACTGAGCGCGCGCTTAACCCCGGCATGCTCTGCATCTGCGACACGGAAAAGCCCGTGGGCGTGGCCGGTGTCATGGGCGGCGAGAACAGCGAGATAGTCGGCGACACTGCTATGGTGCTCTTTGAAAGCGCCAACTTCAACGGCCCCTCCATCCGCCGCACCGCCACCGCGCTCGGCATGCGCACTGACGCGTCCTCCCGCTTTGAAAAGGGGCTTGATGTGAAAAATACCGTCGCCGCCGTGCAGCGCGCCTGCGAGCTTGTTGAGCTGCTTGGCTGCGGCGAGGTTGTTGAGGGCATCATAGACGTTGTGCCCAATGAGCTTAAGACCACCACTGTGAAGCTTGAGCCGGAGAAGATAAACGCCCTGCTCGGCACGGATATTGACGAGCCGACCATGCGCAAAATTCTGCTCTCCCTCGGCTTTGAGCTCGACGATGAGACAATCATCGTCCCCTCGTGGCGCGGCGATGTGGAGCACTATTCCGACATCGCGGAGGAAGTCGCGCGCTTCTATGGCTATAACGAGATACCCACCCGCTTCACCGGCGCAATCAGCACCTGCGGCGGCTTCACGCCCGTGCAGCTTGCCGAGCGCGCCATGGGTCAGACACTGCGCTCTCTGGGTCTGGATGAGATTATCACATATTCGTTCATCAGCCCTGGCTATTACGACAAAATCCGCATGCCCGCCGATTCCGAGCGCCGCGACAGTCTCAGAATCCTCAACCCGCTCGGCGAGGATACATCCATCATGCGCACCACCGTTCTCCCCTCCATGCTTGAGATTCTGACCCGCAACTATAACTTCCGCAACAAGTCCGCCGCGCTCTATGAAATTGGCAAAATCTATCTCAAACGCGCTGACGGGCTGTCGGACGAGCCGAAAATCGTCTCCATCGGCGCATACGGCGCGCAGGTCAATTTCTTCACCATAAAGGGCTGGGTGGAGAGCCTTATGTGTACCCTGCGCACGTCCAAGGCCAAATTTGTGGCGGAGCATGACAACGCCTCTTATCACCCCGGCCGCTGTGCCAAGGTGTATGTCGGCGACACTTATATAGGCGTTTTCGGCCAGATCCACCCGGAAGTCGCCAAAAATTACGGTGTGGATACCGAGCTTTACTGCGCCGAGCTGAGCTTTGACGCGCTCTACGCGGTCAGCGGTGATATCCCCGTGTATGAGCCGCTGCCCAAGTTCCCGTCTGTCACGCGCGATATAGCCGTTGTCTGCGACAGCGCCGTCACCGTCGGCGAGCTTACCGACTGCATCATGGAAAGCGGCGGCAAGTATCTTAAGGACTGCGCGCTCTTTGACGTGTATACCGGCCATCACATAGCCGAGGGGATGAAGTCTGTGGCTTTCTCTCTCACCATGCGCGCCGACGACCAGACTCTCACCGACGAACACGCCGAGGAGACTGTGCGCAATGTCCTGACCGCGCTCAGGGAAAAGCACAACGCTGTGATTCGTTGAGCGCCCCCACTGCGGCAGATTTAAATTAAATTAATGTAAATTTAATCATTTTCGCTGTTTTTCGACTTTACTTGCGCGGTTAATCTGCTATAATAGAGCTGACGGAAGCCGATACGCAATGTGTCCTTGCGATTCCCGTCAGCTTACATAAAGAAAAGGAGGGAACGGCATGGCGGATGAAACAAGGAAGTTTGAGGCCTTGGACAGCAAGACCGCGATGAAGGAGGTTCTTTCCTCTGTGTATAACTCCCTCATGGTTAAGGGCTATAACCCGATAAACCAGATAGTGGGATATATACTCTCGGAGGACCCGACGTACATCACAAACTATAACAACGCCCGCACGCTCATCACACGGATCGACCGTGATGAGCTCTTGCAGGAGTTAGTAAAAACATATCTGGACAAGTAAAAAAGATACGGACAATAGACAAAATCCCGCCCACGGCCAGGCCGTGAGCGGGATTTTGCTGAATATGTTAAATTGTGGAGTGAGTATGTTCTACTGACTGGATATGTTATTTCCAAGCGCTGCCTGTCAATACTCCAGCAGCGGGGCGGAGCCGTCGTCCCCGGTCTTGGTGATGGAGCGGATGATGGCGTCATAGCTGTAGCCCTCGTTTACCTGCACGGTGAAGCGGTCGCCAACCTTTTTGCCCAGCACCGCGCGGCCAAAGGGTGAGTCCTTGCTCACAAGGCCCTTTCGCGGGTCACAGCGCACCGTCGTCACGACCTGCATGACCTCGGTCTCATCGTCGTCCGGAATGTAGATTTCCACCTTGTCAAAAAGCCCGACCTCGTCGTCGGCGGAGTTATCGTCAATGACCTTGGCGGTTTTTATCATGCCCTCAAGGTAGCGGATGCGGCTGCGGTTTTTGTTCTGCGCCTGCTTTGCGGCCTTGTACTCAAAATTCTCGCTCAAATCACCGAAAGCGCGCGTGCGCTTGACCTCTTCAATAAGCTCCGGCATCAGCTCAAGCCGCCGGTAGTCAAGCTCCTCCTGCATCTTCTTAATATCGTTTTTCGTCAGTTCGTTGTACATTTTGCCCTCGTTTTTACTGCATATCCACCGTCACGGTGTCAAGCCCGTTTTTCTCAAACTCGTCTAAATAGTCCTCCATGCGCATCGTCAGCTCGTCAAAGCTCTCCGGGTCGGTCTCCTCAAGCCCCAAGTCGCGCCGGGCAAGCTCCTCGGCAAGAATGTTGAAAAACACCGCGTCCTCATAGTCGGCAATCGCCTCGTGAATCCCGCCGTCCTCATAGGCCTTGGACGGGAAGATGTGCCCGTGCCAGGTCTGCACCAGCGAGCGCATGCCGTTTGAGGGGCACAGGGAGAACAGCTTCTCCTGCATCATGTCATAATCCTCAAAGCGGTCCTCGCCGCGCGTTGAGTTCAAAATCCAGTTGCCTATATAAACCATGTCAAGCAGCCGCCTGAACTCCTTGTCAGTAAGCTCTATGTTCATGTCTCCGCCTCCTTGAAATTTGCTGCAAGAAAAATGCCATATAATTTTGCTATTTATTATATACCTATTATAGCATTGTTCAAGCCCTAATTCTACACTGGCTTGTAAACAAATTTTGCTTGTAATAAGCGCTGATATGCGGTACAATAAATATTCAGCATGGCATGTGCGGCGCAAGCCGCCCTATGCCGGGACCCTTAGGAGATGTCAATGGATAATAGACCAGTCGGTATTTTTGACTCCGGGCTTGGCGGCCTGACGGCGGCCACGGCGCTGAGAGCGCTGCTGCCGAGGGAGAACATTGTGTACTTCGGCGACAACGGGCGCAACCCCTATGGTGTGCGCAGTGTGCAGGAGATACGGCGCATGGCGCGGGAGGATTTGGAGCTTGCCGCGTCGTTTGACGCAAAGGCGGTTATAGCCGCCTGCGGTACAATTTCGAGCATCGCGGGCGATGTGCTTGCGGCATTCCGCCTGCCGGTTTTCAATGTGCTCGACGCGAGCACCGAAAAGATAGCGAAAACCCCCGGAAACGCGCCGCTCGGCGTGATTGCCACCAGCGCCAGCATAAAAAACGGCGCGTTTGCCAGACGTATGAAAACGCTCTGCCCCGGCCGTGAGATAGTGGCCGCCCCATGCCAGGACTTTGTCCGCCTAATCGAGAGCGGGCACACCTCGCCATCCGATGAGGTTTTGATGGCGAGCGTGGAGGAGAGCCTTGCCGTGATAAAAGAGCGCGGCGTGTGCGCGCTGCTTCTGGGCTGCACGCACTTCGGCGTTATATCCGCGGCGATAAGCGCTTATCTCGGCGCGCAGGTCGAGCTTGTGGACGCGGCGGCATGTGCCGCGGCGGGCATGGCGGAATATCTCAAGGCAAACGATATGTGCGCTGATGGCGGCTGGGATGAGTATTACACCAGCGGCGACCCACAGAGCTTTGCCTATTATGCCTCACCGCTGCTGGGCTGCAGCATAAGCGGCAGGGTACACAGCGCGGAAGCGGGAAAGGCGGAAACTTAAGCTATGATGAAAGACGTGTTTATCACGATGCACAGCATACATAACTATGGCGAGGATGACGAGGACAGCCTTGAGTTCGTCACGGACGGCAGCTACTTTGTCGACGGGCAGACGGTCTGCTTCAGCTATCTCGAAACCGAGGTCACGGGAATGGAGGGCACACGCACGAGCGTGTTTGTGCGCCCGAATGAGGTCGTGGTTGACCGCGACGGCATGATAAGCGGGCGCATGGTCTTTCGTGAGCATGAGCGCACCTCGTTCCTCTTCGATACGCCCTACGGAGCGTCGACGCTTGGCATCGTGGCGCGCAGAATAAAGAAATCTTTTAACGACTGCGGCGGTGAAGTGGAAGTGGACTATGTAATGGATATGGAGCACGCCATTGTCTCGCGCAACAAGATAGTTTTAAAAATACAGGAGCAGAGAGGTATAGAATAATGAACTTGATACAGCAGGCAAAGGACAATATCAACAGCGTCATAGCCGCCGCGTATGAGCGCGCCGCCGCAAACGGCCAGCTCCCCGCGGGCGCGCAGCTCACCGGCATTGTGGAGATACCCAAGGACACGGCAAACGGCGACTATGCCGCAAACCACGCCATGGCCGGGGCAAAGGCGCTGCACATGGCGCCGCGCAAAATAGCCGAGGCGCTCATAGCCAACATGCAGCTTGATGGCACGTGGTTTGCCTCTGTGGAGGTCGCGGGCCCCGGCTTCATCAATTTCCGCCTTGCGGATTCATGGTATGGCGACGTGCTGAAAACCGTGATAGACGAGGGCGCGGACTATGGCCGCGTCAACGTCGGCGAGGGCAGGAAGCTGATGGTGGAGTTCGTCTCGGCCAACCCCACCGGCCCGATGCACATGGGCAACGCGCGCGGCGGCGTCCTCGGTGACGCGCTTGCAAGCGTGCTTGACCGCGCGGGCTATGCCGTCAGCCGCGAGTTCTATGTCAACGACGCGGGCAATCAGATTGATAAGTTTGCCGCTTCTATCGACGCGCGTTACCGCCAGCTCATCCTGGGCGAGGATAAGGTGGCGTTCCCTGACGACGGCTACCACGGCGACGATATAAAGGAGCTTGCCCGCCTCTTCCGTGCGGCCAACGGCGATAAGTATATCGACGTGCCTGAGAGCGAGCGCCGCGCGGCAATGGCCGCCTTCGGCCTTGAGCATAATATACCCAAGATGCAGTCCGACCTGCGCCGTTACGGCATTGAGTACGACACTTGGTTCTTTGAGTCGAGCCTGCATAAGAGCGGCTGTGTCGAGGACACTGTTGCAAAGCTCGGCGAGCGGGGCTATACCTATGAGAAGGACGGCGCGCTTTGGCTCAAGACATCTGAGATTCTTGCCAAGGTCTACCGCGATATGGGCAAGAGCGAGCAGGACATAGAGAAGCTTGAACTCAAGGATGATGTTCTGCGCCGCGCGAACGGCTTTTACACCTACTTCGCCGCCGACATCGCCTATCATAGGAATAAGATTGCCGAGCGCGGCTTTGATAAGGCCGTAAACGTCTGGGGCGCGGATCATCACGGCCATGTCGCCCGCCTAAAGGGCGCGCTGGACGCGCTGGGACTCGACGGCGAGCACCGGCTTGATATCGTGCTGATGCAGCTTGTCAAGCTCATGTCCAATGGTGAAGAGGTGCGCATGTCCAAGCGCACGGGCAAGGCCATCTCGCTTGAAAACCTGCTCGACGATATCCCCGTCGACGCCGCGCGCTACTTCTTCAACTCCCGCCCGGAGACCCCCGTGGTCTTTGACCTGGAGCTTGCCAAACGTCAGGACAGCGAAAACCCTGTGTACTATGTCCAGTACGCCCACGCGCGCATCTGCACCATGCTTGCAAATCTCGCCGCCGACGGCCACACCATGCCTGCCGGGGACAGCGTCAATGTCGCCATGCTCACGGCGCCGGAGGAGCGCGAGCTTATAAAGCAGCTCGCCGCTCTGCCTGAGGAAATTACCCTCGCCGCGCGCGACTATGACCCCAGCCGCATGAACAAGTACGTCATGGAGCTTGCCGCGCGTTTCCACAAGTTCTATACCGCCTGCCATATTAAGGGCGCGGAAGAGGGCGTGCTTGAGGCGCGCCTGCAGCTTGCCGACTGCACCCGCCGCGTAATAGCAATCACCCTCTCCATCATCGGCATCTCCGCCCCGGAGAAGATGTAAGAGGAAAAAAATACCGCAGACCTTGTAAATTAGGTCTGCGGTATTTTTGCGTTTTGCTGTCACAAATCTCTCATGCGCTTGACCGTGATTGCAGCTGCCCATAGAATAAATTCTTCTATGCCGGGTTCTGTGCCAGAATAGTGAAAGTCTGCCAATCGTGCTTGAACCGCTGGGCATGGATTTTTTATTCCTGCTTTCATGGCCTCTTTTATATCCGCACGCACCCGCTTTTCGGGTATATTATGCTCGCGGGCAATGCGTCTGATTATGTCAGATGCAGTTTTCAGTTCTTTTTCTGTATACATCGTTCTGCCTCCATTATTATATCTCTCTTATGGAAATATATATTTCTAATAGCAGGATTATTATATTCAAGAGCAGTGCTGAAATATGCCGAAAACCGTCGCCTAAAGCAAAAATTCTCCCTATGCACGTTAACCGTTACATAGGGAGAATTTTTTGTTATTTCATGCGGGCTTCTTCAATCAAAACTTCCAAGATGTGAAGTATGCGGCGCTGTTCTTCGCCGGGGAGCGACAGAAGAGCCTTGGATATGTGGCCGCTTTCCTGCCCGGTGGTGACATCGAGCACATCGGAAAGAAGCAGATTAGCGTCACATTGAAGCGCGTTTGCAATGGAAACGAAGGTGTTGAGTTTGGGCGTTTTAAAGCCGCATTCAACATTGCTGATATATTTTGTAGACAAGTCAACCATCTGCGCAAGCTCCGCCTGTGTGAGCCCGCGTGCCTTTCGCACATCTTGAATCCGTCTGCCAACTTTTTGAGCGTCCACAAGCATCCTCCTAACAGATAGCAGTATAACTGTTAGTAAGTATACCCAACGGAACGGCCTGATTAAATCCACTGATTGAAAGATGTATTTCTATTAGAAATATACAAAATGAATTTTTATGAAATATTCAGACCGCCTCAGATGCTTCACATCAGAAATAACTCACCGTTATGCGGCACACCTGAAACTCGTCCAGATGCGAGAGAGAGTAGTTGAAGCTGCCCTTGGAGACGCCGCTCCAATTGCTCATTATGCCGCTCACACTGCTGATAAACTGCGTGTAGTCATCCCAGCTTTCAAACTGGAGATAGGCTGCGCCGCCGTTTTCAAGGGAGTTGAGCTGACTGAAAAGCTTGTCCTCATAGACCTCGCCCGCGGTGACAAAGGAACCGTGCAGGGCGTGGTAGCTGAGATTCATGCTTTCGCTGCCGGGCACAATGATAAAGCCGGAGAAAGACATGTTCTGGTCGTACTTGTCGCGTATCCAGTGTTTTGACACGTTGAAAGCGCCATAATAGTCATAGTCGCGGTCGTCAGAGTTAACGTCATTCGTCACATCGAGGTCATAGTAGGTGCCGTCAATGCACACGATGTTCCACGCGTGGCCGATGGGGTTATTTGCGTTGTTGCCCGCAATCACCATGCAGGGTATGCCCATCTCCTCGCACAGCCACTTCATGGCAAGGCTGATACCATCGCACTTGGCCTCACGCTCGCCGAGCGCGCCGTATGCCGAGGCGGCGTTGGGCGCATCATAGTTGTAAAAACAGTTGCTGCTGATGTACTCATAGGCGCACATCTCTTTTTCATACTCGCTCGTCAGCGACGCGGCCTTCTGCGCGATGGTCGCGGCCACACCGGAGCAGACGCGGTACTGCGCATCGTACTCCTCGCGCGTCATCTCCACCGGCAGCTGAACCGAGACGACGTTGCCGCCGGAATCACTGTAGAAGGTAATCTCAGTCGCGGCGGAAAATTGCAGCAGCTCCGGGCACTCATAGGACAATAGCAGCGTGAGATTGGAAAGCTCATCTTTCGTCAGAGGCTGAGGAAAGGCACAGCTCGTCTCAAAATTACTCACCGCTTTGTACATCGTGCAGAAGTTCTCTAAAAGCCGGTCGTCCAGCTGGTTTAGATAGTATCTCAGCTCAAAATGCGGGATAAGCTCCATCGCCTCGCGCTTTATGTCGCTGATGTAAACCGTCGGCTCCGGCTCGGCGGCGGGCGCTATTACCTCGCCGGAGGAATTGCTCTGCTCGCTGAGTATGGCGGCGTGGTCGTTGTCGGTGCTGACAGTGCCGCGCTTAAATTCGCGGCCGATGAACACCACCATGACGAGCATAGCGGCGGCCGCGGTAAAGGCGAGCACGGCGGCGGCCGCGTAGCGGCGGCGGGGCTTCGTCACGTGCAGCACCAGCCTCAGCGTGTGGTAATTTATATCGCCGTAATTTTCGTAAAACGGCACGTTGTCAACAAAAAGCTCCATCCCGTCATGCGTGGCACCGGGCAGCTCCACATTCAGCGGCTGGGGCGCACCGGGATAGCTCAGTTTTTTGAAACAGCCTTTCTTCGCCTCCTGCGGCGTGAGCGTTACATTGACCGTCGTCACTGAGGGCTCATTTACCCACAGCGGGGTGCCGCAGTTTGGACAGCGCTCGGCACCGTATGGCAGGCGCGCGGCGCAGTTGGGACATATGTTCATAGGCTTGTTCGCCTTTCGCAATCAAAAAATATAATCATATCCATATAATAATACCACATTATAATAACAGCTCGTGAATTAAATGTAAAATATTAAAATTGCCTCAGCGCCGGCCGCGGAAAAACTCACGCAGAAGCGCGGCGCTCTCCTCGGCGCAGACGCCGGGAAATACGGCGGGGGAGTGGCCATAGCGCTCGGAAAAGAGGTCGATGACACTGCCGCAGGAGCCGGTCAGCTCCTCACGCGCGCCGAATACGAGCATGGGTATGCGCGAGAGAATTATAGCGCCGGTACACATTGGGCAGGGCTCAAGCGTGACATACATCGTGCAGCCGTCAAGCCGCCAATCGCCGCGCGCGGCACAGGCCATGCGTATGGCCTCAATTTCGGCATGTGCTGTCGCGTCAGAGTTCTCCTCGCGCCGGTTGCGCCCGCACCCTATTACGCGCCCTGTGCTGTCGCTTATGATGCAGCCCACCGGTACCTCGCCTGCCTCGGCCGCCTCCCGCGCCAAAGCCAGCGCCTCCGACATATACTCTTCACGCTCCATGCTCTTCACCCCTGCTTATCAACATAAATCTGAACCTCGTAGTTCCACTGCAAAATGCCCGACACGATGATAAGCTGCACCGAAAATTCCGGCTCAGCGCCGTATTCTGCCCGGGCCGTGCGCATAAGCTCATCCAAAACCTGCTCTCGGCTCTCCTCGGTGCAGCCGGCGCACAGATACTTTCCACCGGGCAATACCTTTAAGCCCTCAATATCCGCATAGCGGAGGCAGACGGCGAAAAGCCTTGCCGCGCCGCCCTCCGTGTATATCCCGGCCAAATCCTCAAAGCTGAACTGCTCTTTCATGGAGGGCGTGGCCTTATCGTAAAAGTGGCTGAGATAGTTCCAGAGATTGTCAAGCGTTGGCGCTTCCAGCGTGTCGGAGAGCAGGATAACGCGCTCCGGGAGCTCGCGGAGAAAAACGCCGCTCCTCTGCGGCTGACCCTGTAATTTGCGCTCATAGTCTGCCTTTGCCAGTTGAATTTTGGCCTTGCCATATTGCAGCGCGGCTATTTTCTCGTCAGCCTTTTTCTCCGCCTGCGCCAAAAAGTCCACGATTTTTTCAAGGTCGTTGTATTCCAGAACCTTTTTTATCTCCCGAAGCGGCAGATCCATGAGCTGCAAAGCCCGCACCGTGTTCAGCCGCACAATGTCCTGCTCGGTGTAATAGCGGTAATTGGTCCACTCGTCCGTCCGGCTCGGCTTTACAAGGCCGATGCGGTCATAGTGACGCAGAGTTTCGCTCGTGGTGTGGGCGGCCTTTGCGGCCTCGCCAATCGTAAAATAGCTTTTCATTTTTACCTCTTGACTTTTGTGTAACACAAAGATTTATAATCCATTTTAGCATAGGAAATTGTGAAAAGCAATAAATACCGCTGTGCTGTTGAAGAGAATTATTCAGGAGGAAAGAAAATGAAAAAAATTATCGCACTTGCACTCTGCCTTGTAATGAGCTGCCTTGTTTTGACGGGCTGCGCGGACGAGAGCGAACCGTTCACGGAGAAGAGCTACACGCCGGACACGCAGATAAATGCGGTAAGCCTCGATGTGCGCGACAGGGAAATCGAGGTCACGCCATCTGCTGACGGGCAGGTGCACATACAGTATTTTGAAAACAGCAAGGAGTATTACACTATCTCTGTCTCCGCCGACAATGTGCTGACGATGACGAGCGCCAGCGGCAAGGAGTGGAAAGACTATGTGGGCACGAAGCCCGCGGGGGAGAGCCGCAAAATAAGCCTGCAAATCCCCGATGAGCTTCTAAACTCCCTCGGCCTTGCGACAACAAACGAGGATATATCCCTTGCCCCCTTGACCGTTGCGGGAAGCGTCAATATCACCGCCAACGGCGGCGACATCAGCTTTGCCGCGCTCGATGTGGGAACGGTGCTGACCGTAAACGTCAAAAACGGAGACATAGAGGGTACGCTTATCGGGAGCTATGACGATTTTGCTATTAGCTCCAAGGTCAAAAAGGGCGAGAGCAATCTCCCCAACAAGACCGGCGGCGAGAAAACGCTGAACGTGTCCGCAAATAACGGGGATATTGATATTGAATTTGTAAAAGCCCCCTCGCACTCATGAGAATACAGCTGAAAAAGCAGGAAACGGTTTGTTTCCTGCTTTTTCAGCTTGTCAAGTGAGGCGGAATTTATTTGCTGCTCCATATCATTTGACCGCCCAAATAAACGTTTTCTATCCCGTCTATATCAATGGATGCTTGGTATTGACCGCTTGAAAATAGAAAAGACACAGGTACTTTTTTCGCACTTATGAACATGTTATTCCCATCTTGTTCAAATTTCCATCCTCTAAGAGCAACCGCAGATTCTATTGCAGATACTTGCAGCTCCAAAGTTGAGCCGTTTTGTGTGATACTATATGCTAATTGCTCTTCATCAATCGGTTCTCCTGCTACAAATAAATTGAACAAGATACACAATATAATAATTCCTAAAGCTGCAATGCCTATCCCTATTTTCTTCTTCACGGTATCTTCCTCCACTAGCTCCGATTTCCTGACTTGTATGGTTTCATATTATCATGAAACAGAAGAGAACACAAGACCAGCCACAGCAGGGCAAGCTGCTGCGACTGGTCACTGTATTATTAATCTCGCCCGCAGCCAAGCCGCAGGCGAGATTAAGCTTGTATGTGCGAATTTTACGCCAGAGCGGCGGTGATAATGGACATCTGGTAAACTTCCTCCGCGTCGCAGCCGCGGCTGAGGTCGTTGATGGGGGCGTTCAGACCCTGAAGAATCGGGCCATAGGCCGCGAAGCCGCCCAGGCGCTGAGCGATCTTGTAGCCGATGTTGCCGGACTGGATCTCGGGGAAGATGAAGGTGTTGGCATAGCCCGCAACCTTGCTGCCGGGGAACTTGAGCTGGCCGACAACGGGGGAGACTGCCGCGTCGAACTGCATCTCGCCGTCAATGTCGAACTCAGGAGCCATCTCCTTGGCAATCTCGGTGGCGTTGCGCACGAGGTCAACGTTCACGCCCTTGCCGGAGCCCTTGGTGGAGTAGGACAGCATAGCGACCTTCGGGTCGATGCCGAATACCTTTGCGGTCTTGGCGGTCTCAACAGCGGTTTCGGCGAGCTGAGCGGCGGCGCTGAGTTTCACATTGCCGTCAGCGTCGAGCTTGTCCTCATAGGAGATGTTGATGGCGCAGTCGCCCATGCACAGCATCTAGTCGCCGCGCACAATAATAAAGCAGGAGCTGAAGAGGTTTGCAACGGGCTTGGTCTTTACGAGCTGGAGCGCGGGGCGCACGGTGTCAGCGGTGGAGTAGGTCGCGCCGCCGAGCAGAGCGTCAGCATAGCCCATCTTCACGAGCATGGTGCCGAAGTAGTTGCCCTTCATCAGGTTTGCGCGGCAATCCTCCGGGGTCATCTTGCCCTTGCGCAGCTCAACCATCTTCTCAACCATAGCGTCCATGCCCTCATAAGTGGCCGGGTCTATAATCTCAAGCCCCTCAATGTCAAAGCCGCCCTTTGCGGCGTTCTCCTTGACAACGTCAACATTGCCGACAAGAATCGGGGTGAGGAAGCCGTCCTTCTTCAGTCTTGCGGCGGACTCAAGAATACGTGCGTCATGGCCCTCGGTGTAGACAATCTTGCGGGGATTGGCCTTGAGAACTTCTATCAGATTTTCAAACATTATACTGCCTCCAATTAAAATAATCAGCATATATAATGTATCACTACTTGCCCCGCTTTTCAAGCATATTGCTAAATAATCCGCAAAAAATTTATTGAACACGGCGCTTTTGCGCGACAACGGCAAAAGATTGCAATAAGAATCTTGACGAGGCGGCATAAAATAATTTATAATACCCTGAGTAATCAATATACCCAGAGTAATCAAAAGCGAGAGGATGTGCGGTTTTGCCAAGAAGCTTTCCCGAAAACCTGTCTCAGCTCCGCCGCGAGCGCTGTATAAGCCAGCGTCAGGCGGCGCAGGCGCTTGGCATCAGTCAGGCACTGCTGAGCCACTATGAAAACGGCACGCGCGAGCCGGGCCTTGGCTTTGTCTGCCGCGTGTGTGACTATTACGGCGTCACGGCGGATTATCTTCTTGGCCGCAGTGACTGCCCGGACGCCGCGCGGCGCGCCGCCGATACCGCCGCCGGGCTGTTTCGAGAGATGCGCGGCCTGATTGACAGCGCGGAGGCGGCAATAAACGAATACGAGGAAAAACTATGATAGACCAGAAGCTGATACGAAATTTTTCAATAATCGCCCATATTGACCATGGCAAATCCACGCTCTCTGACAGGCTCATTGAAAAATGTGACGCTGTCGAGCAGCGCGAGATGGAAAACCAGATACTTGACAATATGGACCTTGAGCGTGAGCGCGGCATAACCATCAAGGCGCGCGCCGTCGGCCTCAACTACCGCGCGGACGATGGGGAGGTCTATACCCTGAACCTCATAGACACGCCGGGGCATGTCGACTTCAACTATGAGGTCAGCCGCTCGCTCGCCGCCTGTGAGGGCGCGGTGCTGATTGTCGACGCGTCTCAGGGCGTTGAGGCGCAGACGCTTTCCAATACCTATCTCGCGCTCGACAATAATCTTGAGATTCTCCCGGTCATAAATAAAATCGACCTGCCCGCCGCCGACCCTCAGCGCGTCAAGAACGAGGTTGAGGAGATTATCGGCCTGCCCGCGCAGGACGCGCCGGAGATAAGCGCCAAAAACGGCGTTAATATCGACGCTGTTCTAAAATACATCGTGGCAAACGTGCCCGCGCCGAGCGGCGACCCGGACGCGCCGCTCAAAGCACTCATCTTTGACAGCCAGTACGATAACTACCGCGGTGTCATAGTCTTTGTGCGATTGTATGACGGCTCTATCCGCCGTGACAGCGAGGTGCTGCTCATGTCCACCGGCGCGCGCTATAAGGTGGTGGAGGTCGGACACATGCGCCCCATCGGCCTTGACCCCTGCGCGGAGCTGACCGCGGGCGACGTTGGCTACTTCACCGCCAGCATCAAGAACGTTGAGGATACACGCGTGGGCGACACCGTCACCAACGCCGGGCGTCCCGCGGCGGAGGCACTGCCCGGCTACCGCCCGGCGCGCCCCATGGTCTACTGCGGCATATATACCGAGGACGGCTCGAAATACCCCGACCTCCGCGACGCGCTGGAAAAGCTTAAGCTCAACGACGCATCATTGTCGTATGAGCCGGAGAGCTCGGTCGCTCTGGGCTTCGGTTTCCGCTGCGGCTTTCTGGGCATGCTGCATATGGAGGTTATTCAGGAGCGGCTGGAGCGCGAGTTTGACTTGGAGCTGGTCACGACCCTGCCCTCCGTCATCTATAAGGTCACAAAGACCGACGGCAGCGTGGTCATGGTTGATAACCCCCATAACTACCCCGACCCCGCGTCAATTGCTATCGCGGAGGAGCCGTATGTCAAGGTCTCCATCATCACGCCGAATGAGTATGTGGGCAATATCATGCCGCTTTGTCAGGAGCGGCGCGGCGAGTATAAGAACATGACCTATCTTGACACCGCACTTGTGGAGCTGCACTATGACATGCCGCTAAACGAGATAATCTATGACTTTTTTGACACCCTCAAGGCACGCACCAAGGGCTATGCCTCGCTGGACTATGAGCTCAGTGAGTATAAGCCGAGCGAGCTTGTCAAGGTTGACATGCTCTTAAACGGCGATCAGGTCGACGCGCTCAGCCTCATCGCGCACAAGGATAAGGCCTATGGCCGCGCGCGCAAGCTCTGCGAAAAGCTCAAAGACAATATTCCGCGCCAGCTCTTTGAGGTGCCCATACAGGCGGCCATCGGCGGCAAGATAATTGCGCGCGAGACCGTTAAGGCCATGCGCAAGGACGTGCTTGCCAAGTGCTATGGCGGCGATATCACGCGCAAGAAGAAGCTGCTGGAAAAGCAGAAAGAGGGCAAAAAGAAGATGCGCCAGCTCGGCACGGTGCAGATACCGACAGAGGCGTTTCTCGCCGTGCTCAAGCTTGACGAGTGACAGGCGCACGATATAAATGTATGATGGAGAGTAAAAGCGGGGATGAGCATTTTACTTGAGCTGTTTCTCACCTTTGCCAAAATCGGCCTGTTCACCTTTGGCGGCGGCTATGCGATGATTTCGGTGATTGAGGACAGCTGTGTTGAGAAAAAGCAGTGGATAAGCCACAATGAGATGATGAATATGACCATCGTTGCCGAATCTACCCCCGGCCCCATCGCCATCAACTGCGCGACCTATGTGGGCTATAAGCAGGCGGGGCTTCTCGGTTCGGTGCTGGCAACTGTCGGCATGGTGCTGCCCTCGTTCGTCATCATCTATGCCATTTCCATGTTTTTAGATAACTTCCTTGAAATAACGCTGATTGCCAATGCTTTCAAGGGCATCAAAGTCGCTGTCGGCATCCTGATTTTGAACGCGGCGGTCACGATGATGGGAAAGCTGCAGAAAAAAGCCCTGCCGCGAGTTATCATGCTCGGCTCTTTTGCGGTGATGCTGCTCATCAACATCTTTTCGTGGCACTTCTCGTCAATTGCGCTCATGCTCGTTGTCGCCGCGATAAGCCTCGCGGTTTTCTGTGCTGAGGGCGCGCTGCGGAAAGGCGGTACCGGGGAATGATTTATCTGGATTTGTTTCTTGGCTTTCTGCGCGTGGGCTGCTTCGCCTTTGGCGGCGCGTACGGCGCAATACCGCTCATCCGTGATGTGGTGCTGTCCTATGGCTGGATGAGCGATGAAACCCTCACCTATATGATTGCCGTCAGTGAGAGCACGCCCGGCCCTATCATGGTGAACCTCGCAACCTATGTCGGCAGCAATCAAGGCGGCCTGATAGGCGCGGCGGTGGCCACGCTCGCAGTCATCCTGCCCGCGTTCGTCATTGTGCTGCTGGTGATGGTGCTGCTGAAAAACACCTTGGAAAATAAGTATGTTCAGGCCGTGCTGCACGGCTTGAAGCCCTGCATTATCGGCATTATTTTGGCAACCGGCGCCTACATGACCGTCAACCACGCCGCGGCGGATATCAGAGCCGGGATTTTGACCGTGGTGCTCGCGGCGCTCATGTTCGGCAGCAAGCCGATATTCAAAAAGAAAATGTCACCAATTACGCTTATCGCCATATCGGCCTGTCTGGGAATGGTGGTATACGCAATTTAACAGTAAATGCAAAAATACCTCGCGGTGGAGAACGATACTCCCGCCGCGAGGTGTTTTTCGCACTGTGAAGTTATAATTTCGTGCCTTATTCCTCAACCTTGAGTGCCTTGTGGCCGGTGATGACGCACATCAAAGCCGCCGCGAGAGTGGCAAGCAGAGCCAAGCAAAGGACGTATGACCATAAACCGTGTTTTTTCATAGTGTTACCTCCGTAAAATTTGTGTTTTTAACATGCCCCAATGATACCGCGCGGCTCGGCCTTTGTCAAACTGATTTTCAGCCCTTCTTGAAAAATGCCACAGCCACCACGCCCGGCCCCGTGTGCGTGCCTATAACGCAGGAGAGCAGGGAAGCGTCAAGCGTCTCCGTGCCGTTTTCCCACAGCGCGCGGCTGTCCTCAACGTACTTGTCGAGAAACACCCGGCTCAGCCCGCTGTAGCCCAACAGGATGGGCATTGAGAAGTCAATGCCGCCGGAGGAGCATATCTTCTCAGCCAAAAGGTTGTTGCCCTGCTTTGAGCCGCGCGCCTTGCCCACGATGCCAACCTCGCCATCCTGCACGGTGATGACAGGCTTGATGTTCAACAACCCGCCCGCAAAGGCCGTCGTCTTAGATATGCGCCCGCCGCGCTTGAGGTATTCAAGCGTGTCAAGCAGGGCGAGCACGCAGATATTCTTGCGCTTTTCCGTCAGCAGCTCGGCAAGCTCTTTAGCGCCCATGCCAGCCTCGGCACAGCTGAGCGCATATTCGGCAAGGATGCCGCTTCCAATCGCGGCGGAGAGCGTGTCCACCACATAGATGTTGTCATAGTCCTCAGCGGCAATGCAGGCGCTCTGATACGTGCCGGAGAGCTTGGAGGCGAGCGTCAGCACCACCGCGCTGTCGCCGTTGGCCCGTACATTGTCAAATACCTGCTGGAACGCTGCGGGCGTGGCCTGGCTTGTCGTCGGCATCACGTCGGTTTCAATCAGCCGCTCGTAAAACTGCTCCTTGCTCATGGTTACGCCGTCAACGTACTCCTCGTCGCCGAAGTGTACCGTCAGCGGCACTGTGGAAAAGCGGCCTTGCAGCCGCGCCGGAATGTCGATTGTGGAGTCAAGTATTATCGTTGTTTTCATATTCAGCTCTCCTAATTATGGCTTTCTGCGGCGCTTTTGCGGCCTTTCGTGTGTATAGCGTCCAAATTATCGCTGATGAGCGTGAGTGCGCGGTACATCGTGCGCCGCTCGTCATCATTAAGCCCCGCGCTTGCCGCGGCGACGATGCGCTCAATCTTTTCGCTCATGCCGCGGCAGACCTCACGCCCCTTGTCGCTGAGACTGAGCGGGTTTTTGTAGCGGCGTGTGCCGCCCTCGCCGCAGATGACAAGCCCGGTTTTCTGTAAGTAGTCGAGAGAGCGGGATATTGCGGCCTTGTCCTCGTCACAGCGTTCGCAAAGCTCAGCGGAGGTCATGCTCTCAGCCTGCGAGAGGTAGTACAGGCAGGACACGTACGGCCCCTTCAAGTCAAAATCCGCCATCTCCTCAGCCTTTATGCGCTTGATACTGCGCCCAATGCGCGTGATAAGCACTGTAAACGCCTCAAAACGCTCCTGCATTACACAACCTCCTGCTTAGATTTGAAATGTTGATTTATCAACAAGTATAGGCTAATATACCATGGTAATGTTGAATTGTCAACAAAATTTTTGAATTAATTTGCATAATTCTACATTCAGCTTGACTTTTTTACTGCAAAGCTTTAAAATGACACAAGCAGTTAAAATCGGAGAAAAAATAGGAGTGACAAGATGAAAGAAAAAAAGAACGGAAGAAGCTTTGCAAGCCGTTGGGGCTTTATACTGGCCTCGGTGGGCTCGGCGGTGGGCATGGCTAATGTTTGGGGCTTCCCGAACAAGCTGGGCAGTAACGGCGGCGGGGCGTTTTTGCTGATTTACCTGCTGTTTGTGCTCATTTTCAGCTATGTGGCGCTGCCCGCGGAGTTTGCCATGGGCCGCCGCGCTGCGACGGGGACGCTGGGCGCGTATGAAAACGCGTGGGCGACGCGCGGCAAAACGGCGGGCAAGGTTGGCGGTCTGCTCGGCTGGCTGCCGCTGGCGGGCTCGCTGTGCATTGCGATTGGCTATGCCGTCATCGTGACCTATGTGCTCAAGGCGCTGGTTGACTCGGTGCTCGGAACGCTTATGACGGCTGACGCGGGCGTGTGGTTTGAGTCGTTTTCCGCTCAGCCCTATTCTGTCATTCCATATCATATAATAGTCGTCGTCGGCACACTGCTGACGCTGTTCCTCGGCGCGCACAGCATAGAAAAAACGAACAAGGTGATGATGCCGGTTTTCTTCATCATCTTCCTTGTTCTCGCCGTGCGTGTTGCGTTCCTCCCCGGCTCCGGCGCGGGCTATCGCTTCATGTTCACGCCGCGTTGGGAGATGCTCAAAGACCCCATGATTTGGATTTGGGCAATGGGTCAGGCTTTCTTCTCGCTCTCCGTCACCGGCAGCGGTATGATAGTTTACGGCGCGTACCTCTCCAAGCGTGAAAACGTTGTGGGTGTGGCGCAGAACACCGCACTATTTGATACCATCGCAGCGGTCGTCGCGGCGCTGGTCATCATTCCCGCCTGCTTCGCTTACGGGATGGACGTCGGTGCGGGGCCGGGGCTGCTGTTTGTCACCCTGCCCACCATTTTGCAGGATATCCCGCTTGGCCGCCTCTTTGCGATTATCCTCTATGTCGCCATGATTTTTGCCGGGGTCAGCTCCCTGCAAAATATGTTTGAGGCTGTGGCGGAGTCCTTGCAGCATAAATTCCCCAAGCTCAGCCGCCGCGCGGTGCTCATCATCGTGGGCGCTATCTGCCTTGGCTTCGGCATCGGCATGGAGACCATCTCCAAGTGGGGGCCGTGGATGGATTTGGTGTCCATCTACATCATCCCCATCGGCGCAACGCTCGGCGCGGTGTCGTGGTTCTATGTGATGAAGAAGGACGAGCTGCTTGACGCCGTGAACGAAGGCTCCAGCAAAAAGCGCGGCGCGCTGTGGTATGGCATAGGCCGCTATGTCTATGTGCCGCTCGCGCTCATCCTGTGCTGTGTGGCGCTCTTCATGCACGTCGCATTCTGAGTAAATTTAATAACAAAAAAGCGGATATACCGTGAAATTCGGTATATCCGCTTGAGACTGTCAAAAAACTATGCTGCAATACAAAGAAAACAGAGCAGCAGGGGAGCTTGAGGGGGCAAGGCCCGCCTCA
>CAUABY010000006.1 GCA_958427375.1 uncultured Eubacteriales bacterium | reverse complement strand
CGCGCCGCCGCTTCGCTACCCCTCAAGCTCCCCTGCTGCTCTGTTTTCTTTGCATCGCAGCATAGTTCTTTACAGTCTCAAGCGCCGCCGGAAGCCAAAACTTCCGGCGGCGCTTATTATTTTTATTAATCAATTCAAAAAGTCTCTCAGTTTCTTGGAGCGGCTGGGATGGCGCAGTTTTCTCAGCGCCTTGGCTTCAATCTGGCGGATGCGCTCACGCGTCACGTTGAATTCCTTGCCGACCTCCTCAAGCGTGCGGGTGCGGCCGTCAACAATGCCGAAGCGAAGCTCCAGCACCTTCTTCTCACGCGGGGCGAGGGTGTCAAGCACCTCTTCAAGCTGCTCGCGCAGCAGGGAGAAAGACGCGGCCTCCGACGGCTCGGACGCGTCCTCGTCGGGGATGAAGTCACCCAGATGCGAGTCCTCCTCTTCGCCGATGGGCGTTTCAAGGGAGACCGGCTCCTGCGCTATCTTGAGTATGTCGCGCACTTTTTCAACCGGCATATCCATTTCTCTGGCTATCTCCTCGGCGCTTGGGTCATGCCCCAGCTCCTGAAGAAGCTGACGGGAGACGCGGATGGTCTTGTTGATAGTCTCCACCATGTGTACGGGTATGCGTATCGTGCGCGCCTGATCCGCGATGGCGCGGGTGATGGCCTGACGTATCCACCACGTGGCATAGGTGGAGAACTTGTAGCCCTTGGTGTAGTCGAACTTCTCAACCGCCTTTATAAGGCCGAGATTGCCCTCCTGAATAAGGTCAAGGAACTGCATGCCGCGGCCGACATAGCGCTTGGCAATTGACACGACGAGACGGAGGTTTGCCTCGGTCATGCGGTGCTTTGCGTCCTCGTCGCCGTTTGCCATCTTGATGGCGAGGTCAATTTCCTCCTCCGGGGTCAGCAGCGGCACCTTGCCTATCTCCTTGAGATACATGCGCACAGGATCATCGGTGGAGAAAGTGTCCATCAGCGCGTCGGTACTGCTGATCTCCTCCTCGGTCACTTCCTCTATGCTGTCCAGGTCCTCATTGTCGGGCAGAACATCGTCAATCGGGGGCAGAACGTCAGCGGAACCGACATCTATATCCACGCCGTTTGCCTCAAGCATGTCGTAAAACTTCTCCTCGGCCTCGCTGTCAAGGTTCATCTCACCTATGCACTCAAGCTCTTTTGCAGTAAGGCTGCCCTTTTTCTTGCCCCGCTCCAAAAGCTCAGCCAAGCGCTCTTCCACGCTCTTACCCACGTCGGCAGGCTCAGCCTCTTTCTTCTTTGCGGCTTTCTTCCTGGGCTTGGGTATCTCCAGCTCCTGATGTCCGCTCAGCTCCGCAACGGAGGCCTGCTCCAAAATCTTGTCCGCCATGCTCTCAAGCTCTTCTTCATTAAATCTCATTTCGTCTGACATAGTTCAGCCCTCATATCCCTTTCTTTTTCTTTCCGTGTCATACGCTGTGTTCTGCTTCTGCCTTGCGATAGCCGCGAAGTCCGGCTTGCCGCCGCGCCGCGCGCGCTCCTGGTTTATGCGCTCAGTATAATCTCTCATGCTCTGCCGGGCCTTGGCAAGAATCTCCGGCTTTTGTATTATCTGCACGAGCAGGCTTATCTCCTCCGGTGACAGCACCGCGCTGAGCGTCGTTGTGCTGACCTTCTGCCCCGCGTGCAGCTGCGTGCAGAGCTCATTATATATATGCGCGAGCACGGGAGACGAAAAGCTCCCGCTCTCAGGCAGGGGCGTATTTATAAGCTCCGGCTCAAGGTAGAGAAGGCGGATAACACCCTCTTCCGCCACGGCTGAGGCCGGGTTTTCATACCTGAACGCTTTCTCGGCAGGCTGGCTCTGCCGCTCCGGGCGGCGCTGCTCGCGCTCGGCCGTCCGGCGGCCGTCGCGCAGGAGCTTTTTGCGCCGCCGCTCCACCTCGGTTGTGACCACCTCCGCGGCCACGCCCGCCATGGATGCCACGCGCATCGCGTACACCTGCCGCTCAACGGAGCCGGGGAGCCGCGCCACAAGCTCACTCGCCTCGCGCAGAAAGTCCACCTTCTGCTCGTCCACGCTCAAATCATACTTATCCGTCACCGCGCGAAGCCGGTAGTCCACCTGATTCTCCGCGCCGGTTATAAGGTTTCTGAAAGCGTCCGCACCCTTGAGCTTTATAAACTCGTCCGGATCCTTCGCCCCGTTCAGGCGCAGTACTTTCACCTTCAAATCCAGCTTTTCCAGTATGCCGATGGCGCGCTGGGCGGCCTTTATGCCCGCGCCGTCGTTGTCATAGGCGATGATAACCTCGTTGGTGTAGCGCGAAATCATGCGCGCCTGCTCCGGTGTGAGCGAGGTGCCGAGCGAGGCGACCGCCGAGTCGAAGCCTGCCTGATGCAGGCTCACCACGTCTATATTTCCCTCTGATAGAATTATATATCCGTTTTTTGATTTTTTAGCCAGATTAAGCGCGAAAAGGTTGCGGCTTTTGTTGAATACGCGCGTTTCGGGGCTGTTCATATACTTCGGCTCGCCGTCGCCGAGAATTCGCCCGGAAAAGCCGATGACATTGCCGCGCACATCAATGACCGGGAACATGAGCCGGTTGCGGAAAGTGTCATAGTACCCGCCATTCTTGCCGCGGCGCACAAGCCCCGCGCTGAAAAGCTCATAGTCCGTGTAGCCCTTGTCGTGCATCGCGTCCAGGAGGCCTGACCAGCCGTCCGGCGCGGAGCCGAGGCCGAAAACCGTTACCATGCGGGGGCTTATCTGCCGCCGCTGTATGTAATCGCGCGCCGCCTGGCCGCCCGGCTGTGATAGCTGGGCGTGGAAGTAGCGCGCCGCGTCCCGGTTGAGGGCGAGCATGCGCGCGCGCTGCCTGCTCTCCTGATCGTCGGCCTGTTCGGGCAGCTCCATGCCCGCGCGCTTGGCCAGAAACTCCACCGCCTCCGGGAAGCTGAGATTTTCAATCTCCATTATGAAGTTTATAACTCCGCCGCCCTTGCCGCAGCCGAAGCAGTGATAAATCTGCTTGTCCGGCGAGACAGAGAACGACGGGGTCTTTTCACTGTGAAATGGGCACAGGCCGAAGAGATTGGAGCCGCTTTTACGGCTCAAGCGCACATAGCCGGAGACAACCTCCGCTATGTCGTTTCTCTCCGCAAGCTCCGTTATAAAGCTCTCAGGAAATGCCACAAAGCGCCCTCCTTTCTTGCAAGAGCCTATTTAAGGGGCGGTCACTTAACCGTCCACGCGAAGGGGATGAACAGTTCCCCGTACTTCTCCATGGCGTAACCGTCAGTCATGCCGGAGATATAATCGCAGGCCGCGCGCTCGATACCCTCGCGCTCGATAACGCCGCTGTAATCCTCCGGCAGCGCCTCGGCATGCTTGGTATAGTAGTCGTACAGGCTTGCCAATATGCCCTCAACCTTGCTCTCCTCGCCCTTGGCAGTGGGGTTTGTGTACACGTCGGAATACATGAACGAGTGGAAGAAGTTGAAAGTCTCCTGCATCTTCTCCGACATTTTAAGCTGTCCGCCGCCGCTGTTGGAGATTAAGTCGGTAATGATGGCGTTGATGCGGGTGCTGTTTTTCTCGCCGCAGTTTTTGCGGATAATCTCCGGCACCTCGTCCGCCTTCAAAATTCCGGCGCGTATGGAATCGTCAAGGTCGTGGTTGACGTATGCTATTCTGTCGCAAAGGCGCACACAGGTGGCCTCAAGCGTATCGTCCGGCGCGCCGTGGGTGTGGTTTAATATGCCCATGCGCGTCTCGCAGCAGAGGTTGAGCCCGCGCCCATCGCGCTCCAAGATATCCACTACGCGCAGGCTCTGCTCATAGTGCTTGAAGCCGCCGGGATAGATTTTGTTGAGCGCGCGTTCGCCCGCGTGGCCGAAAGGCGTGTGCCCCAGGTCGTGGCCAAGCGCTATGGCCTCGGCCAAATCCTCATTGAGGCAGAGGGCGCGCGCCACTGTGCGCGCGAGGCGGCTGACCTCCAGCGTGTGGGTCAGGCGCGTGCGGTAATGGTCCCCCTCCGGCTGGAGAAATACCTGCGTTTTGTGCTTGAGGCGGCGAAACGACTTTGAGTGCGTGATGCGGTCGACATCGCGCTGAAAGCAGCAGCGCACGTCGCACTCCTCTTCGGGCGCAAGGCGTCCTTTGGAGTTTTCCGACAGCACCCCGTATGGGCCGACTATGTAATGCTCAAGCCTCTCCCGCTCAACTCTGGGACACGCCATGAAAAACCGCCTCCCTCAAACATATAAAAAGCGCCGTATAGACAATTCAGGGGCATTATTTTCCCCCTCATTATACATATACGACGCGATTTTGTATTTCCCTCTTTTTTCGGAAAACTTTTTCCCAAATAGCTCTCCGCCTGACCGAAGCCGGGGCTGAGCGCCTTTATCTAAGCGGCACGGCGCGGAAGCTCTCGCCCTTTACCGCCGCCGTTACGCTCCCCGCGCTGACGTCGAAAATGCGCGCGGAAAAGTCCGCCGCGCCCTCTTCCGGCACGAGCGCTTTTATAATCACCTTGTCCGAGTACTCCAAGTCGGAAACTATGCCGCCCGCCGCGCTTACCTCCTGCTTCATGCGCTCGCTCTGCGCGTATGTGCAGGGCAGGTCAAGCTCGACCCAGCGGCGCACAACGGACACACCGGCGGCGTCCAGCGCGTCCTTGGCGCTCTTGGTGTAGGCGCGCAAAAGTCCGCCGGTGCCCAAAAGCACCCCGCCGAAGTAGCGCGTGACAACACAGACCACGTTTTCTATACCCTCGCGGCGAAAAACCTCAAGCATGGGTATGCCCGCCGTGCCCTGCGGCTCGCCGTCGTCACTGTAGCGCTCGGCGCCGCCGCGGATGATGTAGCACCAGCAGTTGTGGCGCGCGTCATAGTAGGTTTTCTTCATCTCCGCGATAAATTCGCGCGCCGCGTCCTCGCTCTCAACGCGCCTCACGTGGCCGAGAAAGCGCGAGCGCTTTTCAACAAGCTCGCTTTCACCGGGCTCAGTGGGGATATAATACTCAGTCATCCTCCCACTCCTCTTTAGGCTCGGTATAGCCGGGGATATAGTCCTTGACGCGGCCGAAAAGCTCCGGCGTTACCACGGTTTCTACCTCAATCCCCGCGTCAGTATACTCCATGCGGGAAACGCTCGCCTCGCGCTTGAGCAGGTCTATGATTCCCGCGTTTGCGTACGGCACATTGAGCACGACGCGCCGCTTGCTCCTGCCCAGCATCTCCCTGAGCTTCTCCACCAACCTGTCCGCGCCCTCGCCGGACTTCGCGGAGAGGCAGATTACGTCCTCCCCATGCGGGAGTATGCCGAAATACCTGTCGCACTTATTGTAAACGCGGATGCAGGGCGTGATTTCCGCGCCGAGCTGACGGATGAGCTCGTCAACCACGCGTGCCTGCTCCTCCCACTCAGGGTTTGAGATGTCTATAACGTGCAAAAGCACGTCCGCGTACTTCAGCTCCTCCAAGGTGGCCTTGAAAGCCTCGACAAGGTGCGTGGGCAGCTTGCGGATGAAGCCGACAGTGTCGGAGATGAGCACCTCCTGCGTCTCGTCGAGCCGCAGTCTGCGTGTGGTGGTGTCGAGCGTGTCAAAGAGCCTGTCGTTTGCCGGGATGCTGTCCCCCGTCAGGCAGTTTAAGAGCGTGGACTTGCCCGCGTTGGTGTAGCCCACGAGCGCCACCACCGCCGCCTCGTTCTTCTCGCGGCGGCGGCGCTGAGTGCTGCGCACTTTGCGCACCGCGGCAAGCTCCTCCTCAAGCTTTTGTATCTTGCGGCGGATATGGCGGCGGTCAGTCTCAAGCTGGGTCTCGCCGGGGCCACGTGTGCCGATTGGCGACGAGCCGCCCGCCGCGGTCTGCCGGACAAGGTGCGTCCACATACCGGTCAGGCGCGGCAGGAGGTATTTGTACTGCGCCAGCTCCACCTGCAGTTTGCCCTCGCGCGTCTGCGCACGCTGGGCAAAGATGTCAAGGATAAGCCCTGAGCGGTCGAGCACCTTCACGCCCAGCTCCTCGCTCAAAACGCGCATCTGGGACGGGCTCAATTCATTGTCGAACACCGCAAGGTCGCAGTCATTGGCCTCGATGATGGCTTTCAGCTCCTGCACCTTGCCGTCGCCGATGAAGCTGCGCGGCTCAGGCGTGGCGCGGTTTTGTATCATCATAGCCACGGTCTCTCCCCCAGCGGTCTCCACAAGCGCGGCAAGCTCCTCCATGGATATATCAGTCGAGCGCTCGTGCTCATCCATACTCGCGGCGGACAGCCCCGCCAGTGCCGCGCGCTCTTTTTTGTTTTCAGTATCTATCGCTATTTTTTCTCATCCTCTACAGTAAAGTTAGTATATTATACTTCATATTTACCGCTTTGAAAAGAAAAATATCAGCTTATCCCTGTTAAATACTCACATCAGCGGATTTTTCCTGCGCTTTCGGCGCGGCAAATCCTCCTTCGCGTCGATGAGGATGATATCGCTGCCTATGCGCACAATGCAGTGCCACGGGAGAACATAATCGTCCTCGCGGCCAAAAAGCCCGAAAAAGCGCGCCCTGCCCGGCGTGATAAGCGAGATGAGCCGTCCCTCAGCGCTGTCAAACTCCGCGTCGCACACATAGCCCAGCCGAAAGCCGGAGTGTACGTCAATGACCTCTTTGTATCTCAAATCGGAAAAGTACGAAATCATAAAAAATCACCGCCCCGGTATTATTAGTTGGTATCAAACGTCCGTCAACTATAATATAATGCCGGGGCGGCTTGTACTATGCACGTCAAGCAGAGAGAGCATCGCTCCGTTTCCGCTCGGCCGCGAAAACTACACCATACTCTCTCAGTTTTCCTCCCCAAATTGAACCCACCGCGCTGGGCTTCAATTTGGTTTTGAGATATTGAATTTACAAAACGGCGCGCCCTCTTCTCAGCCCTTGGGGATGGATATTTTCAGTATCAGGGAATCGGCAGTCTCCTCGCGCTCAAGCCCCGCGTCTATGCCGCCCTGCTTCATCATGTCTATGCTGCGCGTTAGGGTGTTTAGAAAGATGCGCACATCCTTGAGCACGAGCGTGCGGCGGGGCTCCGGCTTGTCCGGCGCGGCCTCGGCTCTTTCCAGAAGCGCCTCAATATACCGCTCGGCCGCGGCGACGTTGAGTTCATTCTCCGCTATGTATTTGAGCGCGGCGCGCTGCTCGTCGGGCGAGGGCAGGCGCAAAAGCGCGCGGCCATGGCGCTCGGTGAGTGAATTTTCACGCAGGCTGTCCAGCACATCCGGCGGGAGCTTGAGCAGTCTCAGCTTGTTGGCAACCGCCGACTGGGACTTGCCGATGCGCCGCGCGGCCTCTTCCTGACTCATGCCGAACATGCTTATAAGCTGGCTTATCCCGTTTGCCTCCTCGATGAAGTCCAAGTCCTGCCGCTGAAGGTTCTCTATCAGCGAGATCAGGCTCGCGTCCTCCATGTTCACGTCTATAATAATGCAGGGCACCTCGTTGAGCCCCGCGAGCCGCGCCGCACGAAGCCGCCGCTCCCCGGCGACAAGCTCATACTTTCCGCTTCTGGCGCGCACGGTCAGCGGATTCAAAATACCATAGCTCTTAATGCTCTCCGCCAATTCTGCAAGCGCCTGCTCATCAAAAACCTTTCTCGCCTGAACGGGACAGGTTGAAATGCTGTCAATACTGATATAGCTTATTCCGCCCCGGCGCAGTCCGGGCCTTGTCCGTAATGCCTGCATGTAAAATTCCTCCTTTATCTCGGCTGTAGACTTAGATTACACCGAAAAGCATAAAAAAGGACACGAAATGAATCGAAGCGCCCATGTCAAACGGAGAGAGCATCGTTCCGTTTCCGCTTGACCGCGAAAGCTACACCATACTCTCTCCGTTTTCCTTTCCAAATTGAACCCACTGCGCCGGGCTTCAATTTGGTTTTGAACAGTGGAAATTACAAAACGGCGCGCCTTGAACAGGGCGCGCCGTCAGTTTACGCAGTTCTTCTCATCGTGGTATTTATTTTATTCGTTTGCGCTCTCGTCTGCCGTGACGTTCAGGTGCAGCTTCTTTTGCAGCCAATCCTTGCCGTCAACATAGCGGGAGACAATGAAAGAGACAACATAGTCGCCGGCGGCATTGACCATGGTCGCGGGGGGATCGACGAGGTTGCCGAGCGCGAGGGCGATGGGGTAGGCAATCGCGAGCTGGTCTGGGAAGAAGATGGTGCAGACAACAAGCTCGCCCGTGCCGCCGCCGCCGGGGATACCGGACATGGCAACGGAGGAGAACACCGCCACGATGATGGCGAGGATGGCGCGGCCGGTGGTGAAGTCCTGACCGAAGATGCCGAAGAGGAAAGCGACCTTGATGATGGCGCTCATTGCCGAGCCGTCCATGTGCATCGTTGCGCCGAGAGGCAGAACGATGTCGGAGACTTCCTTGGAGATGCCGCTCTCCTCAGCGACTTCCATGTTGGTGGGGATAGTAGCAACGGAGGAGCAGGTGCCGAAGGAGGTGACCGCCGGGCGGAAGAGGTGCTTGAACATGACCTTGGCCGCGCCCTTGCCGCCGCCGAAGCGGGCATAGATGGGGGCGGAGATGAGCAGGTACACGAAGCACATCACATAGAATATGATGAGAGTGCGGCTGTAGTCGCCGATGAGCTCAGGGCCGTAAGTAGCGACGAGGCAGGCGAAGAAACCGAAGAAGCCGATGGGCGCGTAGTAGGTGATAATCTTGACGGTTTTCATGATGCACCTGGTTATATCGTCAAGAAGCTGCGCGGTCTTGGTCTCCGCGCCGCCGGAGAGCTGGATGCCGAAGCCGAAGATAACAGCGGCCACGATGAGGGGCAGGATAGCTCTGCGGCTCCAAAGCTCGGCAAAGTCGGGCTTGGTGAAGAAGTTGACTATCATGTCAGACACGCCCAGGGTTGCGCCTATTTCGCCCTCGGTGACAACATAGTCTCCCTGGACAAGCGGGATGCAGCGCACAACTATGTACATGATGACGGCGGCGATGGCGGCTGTCACGGCAAAGGTGGCAACGGTCACGCCGATGACCTTGCCCGCGCGGCGGGCGGAACCCATGTTCGCCACGGCGGAGGCTATGGAGCAGAACACCATGGGCACGACCACGCAGAACATCATGTTTATAAACACAGTGCCAAGCGGCTCAAGTGCGGTGGCGCCAGGCCAGTAAGCGCCGGTGATGCAGCCGGCGATAATCGCCACGAGCATGCTCAGAATAAACCAGTAGTTTTTGAAGAATTTTTTAGCAGACATAATAGGTCTCCTTTTCAATTTCTTGACCCTATTATATTTGCAATTGATTGCAAAGTAAATTGCAGCTTGTGCTTGAAAACTTGCAAAAAGTGCTGTATATTAGTGAGGTAGATTCACAGTATGGGAGGACGCGCCGCGTGGTGCGAAAAAAAGATGAAAAATGAACAGGCCTATTCCCGCGAGGGCTACCTGCGGGAGAACTACCGCTACTTTCACCTGCGCGACACCGCCGGGCAGGAACGGGATTTCCACTTTCACGATTTTGACAAGATAGTGCTGCTCCTCGAAGGCGCGGTCGACTATGCCGTGGAGGGCACGACATATAAACTGCGCCCCTGGGATGTGCTTTTGGTCAAGCACCACATGATACACAAGGCGCTGATTGACAAGTCCGTGCCCTATGAGCGCATTATCATCTACCTTGACCGGCGCTACTTTGACCGTGCCGCGCCCGGCTCCGGGCTGCTGGACTGCTTTGACCGCGCGGAAAAGACCGGGCAGCACTGCCTTGCGCCGGATGATGAGCAGCGCGCGGCACTCTCCGCAGCGCTCTCCGCCTATGAAAAAAGCCTCAGTGATGAGGCTTTCGGCGCGCAGGTCATGCGCGACACGCTGATGATGCAGCTTCTGGTCTGCGTCAGCCGCATATCCTCCGCCGCGCCGGAGCAGCCTGCCGCCGCGCGCGACGCGAAGATTGAGGATACGCTGTCCTACATAAATGAAAATTTGGCCCGCGAGCTGACAGTGGACGCGCTGGCGGCGCGGGTGTACCTAAGCCGCTATCACTTCATGCGCCTTTTCAAGGCGCAGACGGGCAGCACGGTACACGCCTATGTGCGGCAGCGGCGGCTTTTGTACGCGGCGCGGCTTATCAGAGAGGGGGTAAACGCGAACAAAGCCGCTGCGGACAGCGGCTTTGTGGATTATTCATCTTTTCACAGGGCGTTCAGGGACTTTTTCGGCATGAACCCCGGACAGCTCAAAATGTGAGGCATAAGGGCGGCTTAGTCGTCCTTTTCGTCATCCTCGTCGGTGATGCCGTCAAGGTCAAACTCCAGCTCCTCGCCGCAGTTGGGGCACTCAACACTGCCCTCGTCGAGCGTATCCTCGTCGAAGGTAATCTCCTCACCGCAGACGGGGCAGGTCACGTCGTACAGCACGCCGTCATACTCAAGCTCCTCGTCATCGTCGTCCTCGTCATCCTCGTCGTCCTCGTCATCATCCCAGTATTCCGTGTCGAGGTCGCAGGTGAGCTCTTCAAGATAGCTCAGCTCATCGCCAATCTCATCAAGCACATCGGCATAGTCCAGATTGCACTGCTGAAGATCCTCAATCTCATGCGCCATGTCGGAAACAAGATCACACAGTGCGCCCCAGAGCTTGCCCTCTTTCGAGTCAGCCCCGACGCCAAGACCTTCGGTAAGCCCTTTTAAGTAGGCTGCCTTTTCAACAATAGTCATAATGAAAACCTCCTATCACAAAAAGTTCAATCGCGGAATATACCGGGTGCGGTATACGCCTTACGCTCTGCTGAGGTACTCGCCGGTGCGGGTGTCAACCTTGATGCGCTCGCCGACATCTATGAAGAGCGGAACCTTAATCTCAGCGCCGGTCTCAAGCGTTGCGGGCTTGGTGGCGTTGGTGGCGGTGTTGCCGGCAAAGCCGGGGTCGGTCTCGGTGACCTCAAGCTCTACAAAGAAGGGGGGCTCAACGTTAAAGACCTTGCCCTTGTAGGAGTAGATGGTGCATTCCATGTTTTCCTTGACGAACTTGAAGTTGTCGCCCAGAACGGAAGCGTCAATCGGCTCAAGCTCATAGGTCTCAGGGTTCATGAAGTAATAGAGGTTGCCGTCCGCATAGCTGTACTCCATGGTCTGACGGTCAACGGTAGCATTCTCAAACTTCGCAGTGGGGTTAAAAGAAGTCTCGGTGACAGCGCCGGTGATGACGTTCTTCATCTTGGTGCGCACGAAAGCCGCGCCCTTGCCGGGCTTGACGTGCTGGAACTCGACGACCTGCATGACCTGACCGTCCATCTCAAAAGTAACGCCGTTTCTGAAATCGCCTGCTGTAATCATAAAAATGGCCTCCAATATCTCAATTCAGTGCTCCGGCGCCGCGTGACGCCGACATGTTTATATAATTAGCTTATTTATTTTACAGTATATATCGCTATATTGCAAGTATTTTTTGCATCCCGCTCTGTTTTCGCGCCTCAGCCGTTATTGAGAACCGTGAAATCCTTGGGCGCTTTGGTAATGACCTCACAGCCGCCTTCTTCAATTATCATCACGTCCTCAATTCTCACGCCGAAGCGGCCGGGGAGATAGATGCCGGGCTCCGCGCTGACAACCGCGCCCACGGGCATGAGATCCGCGCCGCGCAGATTCGCGCTCGGCCACTCGTGGATATCAAGGCCGAGGGAGTGGCCGAAGCCATGGCCGAAGTACTCGCCGTAGCCCGCGTCTTTGATAACGCCGCGCGCGGCGGCGTCAATATCGCGGCCAGGTATGCCCGCTTTGGCTGCCGCGATGCCCGCAAGCTGGGCGCGCAGGACGATGTCATAGACGTTTTTCATCTCGTCGGTCGCGTGGCCGATGGCGACAGTACGCGTCATATCGGAGCAGTAGCCCTCTTTAAGGCTGCCAAAGTCCATGGTGACAAAGTCGCCGTCGGCGATAACCTTGTCGCCGGGCACGCCGTGTGGCATGCTGGTCTTGCTGCCGGTGACGACAATGGGGTCAAAGGAGTTGCCCTCGGAGCCGTGGCGAAGCATGCGGTAGACAAGTTCGGCGGCAACCTCGCGCTCGGTCATGCCGGGGCGGATGATGTGCAAAGTCTCTTCAAGCGCGGCCTCGGATATGGCCTGCGCCTCGCGCATGGCCGCAATCTCCTCCGCGTTTTTGGCGGCGCGCAGGGTCTTTAATATTATCTGCGCATTTTCAAGCTTCATGCCGAGCGCGCGCTCATAGCCCATGAACTCCGCGTGGCTGCACTTGTCCTCTTCCGCGCCGAGGCGGGATATGCCCTGCGCGGCTATAATGTCCTTTATATGCTCCATAAGCCCGTGAGCGCCGTCGTACATCACGACCTTGGCACAGCCGCCCGCTGTTTTCTCGGCGGCCTCTATGTAGCGCGAGTCCGTAATCAGCCACGCGCCGCCGCGCGACACAAGCACCGCCCCGTCCGTGAACGGGAAGCCGCAGGCATAGCGCTGGTTCTTCTCGTCGGTTATGAGTATGCCGTCAAGCCCGTTGACCTCAAGCTGCGCCTGTATTCTCTCTACATTGTTCATATTCCTGTCTCCTCCTGTGTTGGTCTTGGAAATTTGACTATAAATCTTGAGCCCCGCGGCTTATTCGGCCCCACCGTTATGCTGCCGCCATGCATCTGCACCGCGTCATGCACTATGCTCAGGCCAAGGCCGCTGCCGCCGGCCTCTCTTGAACGCGCCTTATCCACACGATAAAAACGCGCGAAGATATTAAATCGGTCCTCCTCCGGGATGCCTATGCCGGTGTCCTCCACGGCAAGGCGCACACTGTCCTCGTCGCCCTTGAGGCTGACGTTCACGCTGCCGCCCTCAACATTGTACTTGATGGCGTTTTCCACAAGGTTGAAGATGATGTGGAACATATCGTCCACCGTCGCCATGACGACACAGCCATCCTCAAGCTCACTGCGTATTTTCACACTGTGCTCATTCGCCAGCGGGCGCAGCAGCACAAGCACGTCAAAATACACCTGTTTCATGTCCACCGGCTCCGGTTCAATATGCACGTCGTCATCCAAGCGGCTGAGGTCGAGGAGCTTTTCCGTCGTGCGCTGCAGCCGCTCGGCCTCGTGGCCGATATCGGTGACAAATTCGCGCACGGTGTCCGCGTCCATGTTCTCGCTCTGCACAATGCTGTCCGCCAAAAGTCTTATGGAGGCAAGCGGCGTTTTCAGCTCATGCGAGGCGTCGGATACGAAGCGGCGGCGCTGGCGCTCGGTCGTCTCCAAACGCTCGGTGAGCATGTTGAACTCGTCGCCCAGCTCCGTTATCTCGTCGCGCCCGCGCGTTGCAAGGCGGTAGCCATAGTTGCCGGAGGCGACGATGCGCATCGACTTTACAAGCTCTCCTATGCGGCTGAGAATTATGTTTGCAAATATCCAGCCCAGTATGAGTGCGCCGATGACGATGACAAGCGAGGTCACACGCACACGGCTTTGCATGTCGAGTATCATCTGCGCGCGCTCAGCGTCGTGCTCGCTGAGATACACCGCGCCCTGCATCGTGCCCTGCGCGTACATCGGCATGGCGTAGGAGCTCAGAAAGGCGGAATTTTCAAAGCTGGAGCGGAAAACCGTCTTTCCGCCGAGCGCGGCGAGCACATCATCAAGCTGTGTTGTGCCGCCCGTGCTGCCGCCGTCATCATACAGCACCTTGCCGTCCGCGTCAACTACCGCGATGCGCGCATAGCCGCTCACATCCAGAAGCTTGAGCACATCGCCTATGCTCGTCTCCGACGGGTGGTCGAGGTTTGCCAGCGACGAGGACAGTGTTGCCGCCTGTCCGCCGAGCGCGCGGCGCTTCTCCTCAAAAACACTGTCGCGCGAGGATGTCAGCGGGAAAGTGTTGAGCAGCAAAAGCAGTATAAGCAGTACCGCCGTCATAAAGGCCATGTACTGCACTTTAAGGCTGTGTAGCTCTAATTTCTTCATATCATTCCCTAAAACGCGTCGCTTTGTTTTTATCAGTCCGCAAAATAGTAGCCCACGCCCCACTTCGTCACGATGTAACGGGGCTTTGCCGGGTCAAGCTCAAGCTTTTCGCGCAGGCGGCGGATGTGTACGTCCACCGTGCGCGTGTCGCCCTGATAGTCATAGCCCCATACGAGGTCCAGGAGGTTTTCGCGCGAGTAGACGCGGCCGGGGTTTTTCATAAGGAAGAGGATGAGGTCAAATTCCTTCATCGTCAGCTCAATTGGCTCGCCGTTTTTGGTCGCGCTGCGGCGCTCCTCGTCAACGGTGATGTGCCCGCGCGTCAGGGCCGAGGAGAGGGGCACAGCGCTGGGCGCCGTAATCGAGGCGCGGCGCAAAAGCGCGCGCACTCTCGCTTTCAGCTCAAGTATGTCAAAGGGCTTTGTGAGATAGTCGTCCGCCCCGCTCTCAAAGCCCACCAGCAAATCCGCCCGCTCGGAGCGCGCGGTGAGCATGATGATGGGCACCGTGGAAAAGCTTCTTATCTCCTGACAGGCCTGAAGCCCGTCCTTTTTGGGCATCATAAGGTCGAGGATGATGAGGTCATACTCCCCCGTGCGCGCCAGATTCACGGCCTCCTCGCCGTCATAGCAGGCGTCCACCGTGTAGCCCTCGTTCTCAAGATTAAATTTAATGCCCTTTACAAGCAGTCTCTCGTCGTCAACAACCAGTATCTTCATGTCAAGCCTCCGCGCCGCCAAAGCGCATCTTAAGTTTTCCAGCCGCGCCCGCCTTTTTTCGGCGGATGCCGACAGCACCAGCATCATCAGTTGATTTTTTCGTGTATTTATATTATACTATAGATTGTATGTCTTTAAATGAACATATTTTAAAGTTGACAAAACCCGATGGCACACGCGGTGTGTCCTCCGTCAACTTGTGTTATTACTCTACCACATTCCTAAACAAAACGGGAGAGCAAAATGAAAAAAATTAAAATTTTTCCGCTTATACTGTTAATCTGTCTCACGCTCGCCGTCTTTGCGCCGTCGGCCGCCGCGCTCAATGACCCGGCGCTGGACGCAAAGGCCGTGCTTCTGGCGGATCTCAGCTCCGGCGAAGTGCTGTACGCCCTGAACGCTGAGGAGCAGCGCTCTATGGCAAGCCTGACGAAGATAATGACCGGGCTTCTCGCCATTGAAGCGGTCGAAAGCGGGCAGTGCCGCATGGAGGATATGGTCACTGCCGGGGCGGATGCATGGCAGGGCATGGGCGAGGACGCCAGCAACTCCAACATCCAGCCCGGCGAGACGATGAGCTATAAGGATCTTATCTATTGTGCGGTCGTCCACTCGGCCTGCGAGGCCTGCAATATCCTTGCCACCTATATCTCCGGCAGTATCAGCGCCTTTGTCGACCTGATGAATACCCGCGCCGACGAGCTGGGCTGTACCGGCACTCACTTTTTAGACCCGCACGGCCTGTCCAACGAGCAGTATACCACGGCCTATGACATGTACCTCATCACGAAAGAGGCCGTCGGCCACCCGGATTTCCTCACCATCTGCGACGCTGAGTATTACCGCACCGATCCCACCAACATGAGCGAGGCGCGCGAGATATATAACTCCAACGCCCTCGTCTCAAACGGCGCATACTATGCTCAGCAGGTCATAAACAATCTCGGCCACGACTACCTCTATGAGGGCGCGTCCGGCGTTAAGACAGGCTACACCCGTGCCGCAGGTTACTGCCTCGTCTCCACCGCTGAGCGAAACGGCGTCAACCTCCTGGCCGTTGTCATGGGCTGCGGCGGTGAGCTGAACACGCAGGAGCCGGAGTACAAAAACTTCACCAACACCATCACGCTCTATGACTGGGCCTTTGATAACTTCTCCTACCGCACGATTCTCTCCGCCTCTCAGTTTTCGCACAAGGCCGCGGTGAAGCTTGCTGCGGGCGGCGGTGAGGTTATTCTCCGCCCGGTGGAGGATATCCGCGTGCTCCTGCCGAACGACATTGACGACGCCTCTATCCAGACCGAGGTACACGTATATGAGGACAAGCTCGTCGCGCCCATTGCCGCCGGAACGGAGCTGGGCGAGGTTCGCATCTCCGCTGACGGCAGGGATTACGGCGTTGTAAAGCTCACCAACCCCACCGAGGTCAAGCTCTCCAAGCTTGAGTTCATCAAGCAGCAGCTCAAGGGCTTCTTCAGCCGCGGCTGGGTCATCACGCTTATCATCATTGTGCTCGTTGTCGCGGCGGCATATCTGCTGCTTGTCGCGCGCTACCGCGCACTGCGCCGCCGCCATATCCGCGAGCGCCGCCAGATTGAGGCACAGCGCCGCCGGGATATGCAGCAGCAGGCTCAGCGCCGCGCACAGCGGCTCAGCTATAACAGCGACGGGCAGGCCGAGCGCCGGGTCACGCACTACCGGCAGGATGAATACGCGCCGGATGATGAGTACGGCGAGCCTGACGAGTATGAGGCGCAGGACGATTATGGTTACAATTATGACGCCCAGCCGCGGGACGGCTATGATGACGGGCAGTACAACCAGTACGACGAGATGGACGATTACGGCGGCTATAACGGCGTGGTGGAAGAGGAAGAAGAGCTCCCGCGCACAGACCCTGCGGACTTGGACGAGCTGTTCAGCCGCTTTGACGACCTGTTCAGATAAGAAAACAGCGTATCTGGCTCCCTTGTGTAACGGCCCAGGCCGGCCCCTCTTGCCCTTTCAGGGCAATTCACCTTCAGGGAGCTGTCAGCGAAGCTGACTGAGGGCTTGTTTTACGACGAAAATTCACATTTTTCTTGATATTTCGCGAAAAAATAACTTTTCACCGTCAACCCCTCCGTCAAAAATCTTTGATTTTTGCCACCTCCCCTTACACAGGGGAGGCGTTAACAGACACTTTACCGGGAGAGCAGCTCTGCTCTCCCGGTATTTTTCTCGACATGCGGCGCGACGCGTGATAAAATGATGTTCAATGTGAATTTCAGCAGCATCAAGAATTTATTATTCCGCACCGGGTACGCAGTCAGCTAAGCCCCGGCCCTGATTTGGAGGATACAGACAATGGACGAGAGAAATGTTGAAATACTCAAAACCATCTGCGCCGCAGAGCGCGAGGCGGCTGAGCTTATAATGCACGCGCACGGCGTGATGAGTGAGATAAAATCCGGGCGGCGCGACGTTGTGACCGAGTACGACAAGCGCGTGCAGGCGCTGCTTGTCAAGCGGCTCCGTACGGCGGTGCCGGGCGCGTGCTTTTTCTGCGAGGAGAACAGCGTGCAGGAGGATTTGTCCGCGCCGGATGTTTTCATCATCGACCCCATCGACGGCACAATGAACTTTGTAAAAGGCATGCACCACAGCTGCATTTCCGTGGCCTACGCGCGCGCGGGCGTGCTGACCGCGGCGGCGGTCTATAATCCATATGCCGACGAGCTTTTCACCGCCCTGCGCGGCGAAGGTGCCTATCTCAACTCGCGCCGAATCCACGTTGACGACGCGCCGTTGAGAGAGTCACTTTTCTGCTTGGGCTCATCGCCCTACAATACCGAGCTTGCCGACGAGACATTCCGCCTTGCGCGTCTCGCCTTTGACGCGAGCCTCGACCTGCGCCGCCTCGCCTCGGCGGAGCTGGATTTATGCATGGTGGCCGCCGGGCGCGCCGGGCTTTATTTTGAGGCCCGCCTCTCCCTGTGGGACTATGCGGCGGGCATGCTCATTCTCAGCGAGGCGGGCGGTGTCTGCTCCCAGCTGGACGGCTCTCCCCTGCCATTTGACGGGCGCAAGCCCAGCATAGCCGCGGGCAGCCCGCGCGCCTATGCTGACTTCATGGCGCTTATAAAGGAGGGCTGACGATGGACTTTTCCACACTGCACCGCGCCGCGCCCGTGCTGTATAAGCCCTGCGTAACATCAACAAACACGCTTGTTAAAGGTCTTGTGCCCAGTGGCATACCCGACGGCTTCACCCTCGTCGCCGCAAGCCAGATTGCCGGGAAAGGCAGGCTTGGCCGCAGTTTTCAGTCGCCGGAGGGCGGACTTTATCTTTCGATGCTGCTCTTCCCCCGCTGCCCATTGGAGCAGACCGCCCAGCTAACCCCCTGCGTGGGCGTGGCCGTCTGCCGGGCGGTTGCGCGCGTCTGCGGCATCACGCCAGAGATAAAGTGGCCGAACGACCTGTTGATAGGCGGCAAAAAGCTCTGCGGTATACTGGTTGAATCCTCCAGTTTTCGCGGCCGCAGCTTTGTCGTGGTGGGCGTGGGCATAAATGTCAACACCGCCCCCGACGGCTTTCCGCAGGAGCTTCGCGGGAGCGCGACATCGCTTGCCGCCGCGCTCGGCCGGGAAGTTGATCTACAGGCGCTCGCCCGCGCCGAGGTTGAGGAGCTTGACGCGATGTACGCGCAGTGGCAGACTGACCCCGCCTGCTGTCTCGATGATTACCGCCGCCTCTGCGTAAGCACCGGCCGCGCCGTCACGCTCATTGAAAACGGCCTTTCCCGCCCGGCCTACGCCCGCGGTATTGACGACAGCTACTCGCTCATAGTCGAGCTTGACGGGCACGAGGAGCACATCTCCACGGGCGAGGTCAGCCTTAGGAACGCATAACGTGAGGACAGGCAATGAAAACTATTGCTATGATTGATGACGATGTGCCAATCGGCGACATGCTCGCCGAGCTTTTGACGCGTGAGGGCTACGCGGTGCGGCGCGCCTACTCCGGCACGGAGGCGCTCTATCTTCTGCGGCAGGAGCGGTTCGACCTCGTCCTGCTCGATTTGATGCTTCCCGGTCTCTCCGGAGCGGAGGTCCTGCCGCAGATTGAGAACATCCCCGTCATCGTGCTCAGCGCCAGGGCGGATGTGCAGGACAAGGTGTCGCTCCTTTTAAGCGGCGCGGCGGATTATATGACAAAGCCCTTTGACACTAAAGAGCTTTTAGCGCGCATCGCCGTTCAGCTTCGCAAATCCGCGCAATCTGGCACGGACAGCGCTGTTACCGTGGGCCGACTGCGACTTGACAAGTTAGCGCAGAGTCTGAGCGTATGCGGCGCGCCCGTGAAGCTGACGCGCACGGAGTACGCCATCATAAAGCTGCTGATGGAAAACCCAGGACGGGTGATTGCAAAGAGTGTGCTTTTAGACCGCATCAGCCTCGACACGCCTGACTGCACCGAGCGCTCGCTCAAGCAGCATGTCAGCAACCTGCGCCGCAAGCTCGAAGAGCACAGCGGCACGGACTGCATTGAGACCGTCTGGGGCATCGGCTTCAGGCTTGCCGAGGCCGGCACTGATGGCGGCGCGGGGAAAAAATCCTGACGAAATCTTGACTTTTTTCTTGACCGCTTTCTTGACCTCTGCCCTTTATAATCGGGGCAAGAGGAGGCAGTAAACTATGGAATATGTTTTGCGGACCGCGAGCCTGACGAAAAAATACAAAAACTCTCAGGCGCTCGGCGGTCTTGATATGCACGTCCCCAAGGGCGCGATTTACGGCTTTGTGGGGAGAAACGGCGCGGGCAAAACCACGCTCATCCGGCTCATCTGCGGCTTGCAGGAGCCGAGCTCCGGCAGCTTCAGCCTGTACGGGGTTTCAAATGATGACCGGCGCATAACCGCGGCGCGCCGACGCATGGGCGCTGTGGTGGAGACCCCGGCTGTCTACATGGATATGACGGCGGAGGAAAACCTCAAGCAGCAGTATCTTGTCCTCGGCCTGCCCGACTTTGCCGGTATTCCTGAGCTCTTGGAGCTGGTGGGGCTTGAAAAGGCCGGGCACAAAAAAGCGCGGCATTTCTCCCTCGGCATGCGCCAGCGGCTGGGCATTGCCATTGCGCTTTGTGGCGACCCGGACTTTCTCGTCCTTGACGAGCCGGCAAACGGCCTTGACCCGCAGGGCATTGTGGAAATCCGAGAGCTTATACTGAGGCTCAACCGCGAAAAGCAGATCACGGTGCTAATCTCAAGCCATATTCTCGACGAGCTTTCGCGCCTTGCCACGCATTACGGCATTATCGACAGCGGGCGCATGGCGGCGGAACTGAGCGCAGCGGAGCTTGAGGCCGCCTGCCGCAAATGCCTGCGCGTGGAGGTGACGGACACCGCCGCGCTCGCGCGTGTGCTCGATGGTGAGGGGCTTGACTATAAAATACTCTCCGCGAACACGGCGGAGATATACGCGAAGCCGAACATCACCCGCCTCGCCGCCGCTCTCTCGCAGGATGGCTGTGAGCTTATCTCCGTCAGCGAGAAGGACGAGAGCCTTGAGAGCTATTTCATCTCGCTTGTGGGAGGTGGGCATCATGCGTAATCTGCTCGCCGCGGACTTCGCGCGTCTGCGCCGTGATAAGTCTTTGTGGCTTATCTGCGTTTTGTATGGGCTTTTTTCGCTCGTCCTCTCAATCAGCGGCAGTGCCAGTGCCGCGCATATGACTGCGCGCGGCTATGTGGTGTATGCCGAGGAGTATTTTTAAGCCGCCCTGCCGGGGCTCGGCGTCCTCTCAGGCGTGTTTACCAGCATCTTTTCAGGCACGGAGTATACTGACGGCACTCTGCGCAACAAGCTCATCGCGGGCAGAGGCCGCTCCGCCGTGTATCTGTCCGGCTTTGCCGCCGCCTTTGCCGCGGCGCTCTTGTTTTTGCTCTTCTGGCTTGCGGGTGCAGCGGTTTTCATCATCCTCTCCGACGTCCCGTTTGAAAACGGCTTTGGCGCTGTCGCGCTTGCCATTTTGGCGCTCGTCGGCTCTATGGCCGCCTTTGCCGCGGTGTACGCGCTCATAGGGCGGCTCTGCTCCGGCAGAACGTCCGCGCTCATCGTCTCGCTTGCCGTCTTTTTCGCTTTCATGCTCATCACAAGCGGCCTCTATGACCGGCTCACCGAGCTTGAGTTTACAGGCGGCATGATGATGTCGGAGGGACAGTTTATCGAAGTCCCCCCTGCGCCGAATCCGCTCTATCTCAGCGGCTTTGCGCGCACCTGTTGTGAAATCGCGATGGAAGCCGTGCCTTTCGGCCTGCACATTCTGCTCAATAACGCGGATTCCATCCACCCGCTCAGGCAGATCCTGATTTCCCTTGTTCTCACGCTGCTTGTAAACCTTGTCGGCCTGAGCATATTCAAGAAGAAGGATATAAAATAAGGATACGGCTTGTCAGCGGCCATCCGATATGGTTTACCGGCAAGCCTTAGCATCAGCAAAGGAGCCGCTATGGAATATCTGCTGTACGTTCTCGCCGCGCTCTTACTGCTGCCCGCCCTTTTGCTGGCGGCAAAGCTTATCTCTCTGCGCCGCGCCCTGCGGGAAATCTGCGGCGAGCTCGACAGCAGGATTGAAGAGGACACAAACGCGCTGATAAGCGTCTCCTCCCGTGACCGCTCCGCCCGCGCGCTCGCCTCGCGGCTTAACGCCCAGCTTCGGCTTTTGCGGCAGGAGCGCCGCCGCTTTCAACAGGGCGATTTGGAGCTGAAAGAGGCTGTCACCAATATCTCCCACGACCTGCGCACACCGCTGACCGCCATAAGCGGCTATCTTGACCTTGTTGAGCAGGAGGAGAAAAGCGCGGCGGTCGAGCGCGCGCTTACGCAGATAAGAGGGCGGACTGACGCCCTGACCGCGCTGACGGAGGAGCTTTTCCGCTACAGCGTGGCCAGTTCCGCAAAGCCCCTGCGCCCGGAGCGCTTGGATCTTGTGTACGTATTGGAAGAGAGCCTGCTCTCTTTTTACGCTGCCTTGACGGCGCGCGCCATCAGCCCGCTGATATCACTGCCCGCCGCGCCCGTTTATCGCCTCGCCGACGCGGCGGCGCTCAGCCGCATATTCTCTAACATCATCAGCAACGCCCTCAAATACTCCGACGGAGATCTGCATGTCAGCATGGATGCGTCCGGGTGCATCCGCTTTTCAAACGCGGCCAAAAATCTGGACGCGGTCTCCGTCGGCAGGCTTTTTGACCGCTTTTATACAGTGGAGGCCGGGCGCTCATCCAGCGGCCTCGGCCTCTCCATCGCCCGCCTCCTGACCGAGCGCATGGGCGGCAGCCTGGAAGCGGAGTATGCAGGCGGCACACTGTGCATTACCCTGTGCCTCCCGGAATAACACGGCGCAAACCGCCCGCGCGATAGGCATATACAGCCTAAATCCCCGTAAAATAAGCGCAAAAAAGCCGCTGGCCTTTGGGTGGGTATCCATAAAACAGGTTTAGACCGAAATTACAAAATGAGCATCTGTCATGTAGGGTTGGCCAAACGAAAAGCATGGTATCCGTTTATTAGGATATCATGCTTTTTTTATAGGATGGCTTTACTGAAAATACTTGGGGCAGGAAACTACAGTATCACAGCATCATTTTAACTTCTGTTTTTGTCCCATTATTATTGACTTTTGTCCCATTATATGATAATATATTAATGGGGGTGGCTATTATGAAAAAACAGAGCATAGTTAATCTGGTGAAATATCATGTTGAAAAGAATGACGAAGCATTTATTTCTGAGGTTGCTAAAATCGCAAAGGACTTTGATGTGACAGGTGAAACTTCAATCTCTCAGTATTTAATGGAACTTGTCTCAAATGCTAACTTTTACGTTCCACAATCAACTTATAAAAATCTTCGATTCTTGAGAAAAATTGAGTACTCTACAAAGCCATTGCTATTACCTAGTATTATTGAAGAAGATATCATT